>DATKVR010000035.1:0-7542 GCA_035529955.1 Gallionella sp. | reverse complement strand
ATGCGCTGCTCCAGTTCGTGCAAACGCTGCGGGTCGGTATCCATGCGCTGCTGGTAATGGCGCAACGCATACACGGCCTCCTGCAATTCCGCCTGGGCGCTTTCCAGCATCTGCAGCGTTTCGCCCAGGCTGGCATCGTGCTCCATGCCCTCGCGCATGCGCACCATCAACGCATTGAGTTGCGCAATGCACGCGTTATCCGCTTCGCTCAGCGTCTCGATGCCGAACGCCGCGGTTTCCAGCAGGCCGGCCGCATGGGCCAGCCGCGCATAATCCTCCTGCAGCGCATTCCAGTCCGACGCCTCAAACGCCAGGCCGTCCAGTTCGCTGCGCTGAAACTGCAACAGCTCGCGCTCGGCGGCCACTGCATCGGCATTCTCGCTCAGGCCGATACGGCGGCGGCGCAATGCTTGCCAATCGTGATAAAGGCCGGCGATCTGCTCCGCAGCGCCCGTCATGCCGGCATATCCATCCAGCAGCATGCGCTGGGCATCGGCACGCAGCAGCGATTGGTGCGCGTTCTGGCCGTGAATATCAAGCAATTGATCACCCACTTCACGCATCTGCTGCAAAGGGGCGGCCCGCCCGTTGATAAAGCCGCGCGAACGTCCGCCGGCATCCAGTATCCGGCGCAACAGACATACGCCGGTATCGCCTTCCAGCTCCTGTTCGCGCAGCCAGGCCTGCACGTGCGGCAACCCGGCAATATCGAATTCGGCGGTGATCTCGGCTCGCTCGCAACCATTGCGCACCATGGCCGCATCGCCGCGCTCGCCGAGCGCCAGCGACAGTGCGTCGATCAGGATGGATTTCCCCGCGCCGGTCTCGCCGGTCAGGGCGGTGAATCCCGGAGAGAAATCCAGCTCCAGCGAGGAAACGATCACGAAATCGCGGATGCCCAAAAATTTCAGCATGGATCAGGAAATTTCAGCATGGACAGGGAATTCCAACATTTACAGCGTCTGGTTCCACAACAGCTTCTCGCGCAGCGTGTGATAGTAGCTGTGCCCGGCCGGATGCAGCAGGCAGGCGGTGTCGGGATGGCGCGTGACGATGATCTTGTCGTGCAACTGCAATTCATAACTGGAGTGGCTGTCGAAGCGCACGCTCATGTCGCCGGTACGATGCAACAGTATCTCGATCTCCGACGAGCTCTTCACCACCAGCGGCCGGTTGCTCAGGGTGTGCGGACACACCGGAACCAGTTCCAGCACGTCCAGACCGGGATGCAGGATCGGTCCGCCCGAAGACATCGCATAAGCGGTGGAACCGGTGGGCGTCGCAATGATCAACCCGTCGGCGCGCTGGTTATAGAGGTATTCGTTGTCGATACGCACTTCGAACTCGATCATGCTGCCGATATTATTGCGGTGCACCACCACCTCGTTGAACGCCGAGGCACTGAATATTTCCACCTCGTCGCGCAACACCCGCGCGGAAATCAGCAGGCGCTGCTCGGTGATGAACTTGCCCTCCAGCATTGCGGCAATGCTGTCCTGCATGTTATCCAGCGAGAGATCGGTCAGGAACCCGAGCCGTCCCTGATTCACCCCGACCAGCGGAATATTGCACGGTGACAAGGTGCGCGCGATATTCAGCATGGTGCCGTCCCCGCCCAGCACGATCGCCAGGTCCACCGCCCGCCCCATCTCGTCCAGGGTCATCGCCTGATAGGGGCTGTCTTTGAGATGCCCGGCCGTCAGGCTGTCCACCACCACGGTCAGCCCCCTGGACGTCAGAAACGCGGCCAAACCCGACAATGGCGCCCCGATTTCAGGAGCATTGTGTTTGCCGATCAGCGCGACATTCTTGAAGGGGAATTTCATGGCAGCGATTAAACCACATCGCCCATGCAATGACAAAGCAGTGCCAGACGGGTGCGGCGTTTATCCATTTGCGCATGTACTCTGCGCCCCGCCGGGACAGTGCCGCGTGTCAACCTTATGCCATATCGATGAAATGACCGGCAAGGCTGCCTCAAACAAGCCCCTATCTTTCTTTTGCATTGTTTTCATATTGTTGCAGGATATTACTGTTGCGGCATATTAATGATGTGGTCATAATATTTTACCGTGCTTGATTTGATTAACCACCAGTCTGCTTAACCACCAGTCAGTTGGACAATCTGATTGCTGGACCTGAAGATAAACCGGCACACCGAGCAAAGGCAACTGGATGAAGTCAATATCATTCCGCAACCGCCTCAAAACTTTCCGGCATACACCCGCCGGCATCGCTTTGCTATACGCCGCCGTGGCGTCGCTGTGGATCTTGTTTTCAAGCTACCTACTCACGCATACCGTCGTTGACCCGCTGCTGCAAAACCACATCGAACTCGCCAAGGGGCTGGCATTCGTGGTCGCCACCAGCATCCTGCTTTATCTACTGCTGAACGGATGGAATGAATCATTGGGACGCGCAACACCGGTTTCGGTCAGCGACATTGCGAAACCGAACATACGGCTATTGATACCGATGCTGATCCTGCTGGTCCTGGTCGTGCCCGCGATGGAACTGACCATCTACGAGCTGCGCGTTCCGGCAAGAGAAGATAGCGTATATAACAATCTGGCTGCGATTGCAGAACTCAAGGGGCACCAGATCGAACAGTGGCTGGCCGAGCGCGGCAGCAATGCACAGGGACTGGCTGAGAACACGGGATTCGCCGCACTGTTGGAAGCTTTCCAGTCAAGCGCGCCCAAAGCCATACCGGACCGTGCCATCTCCGCCGAGCTCAGGTCGATGCAGACCAACCATGGTTTTGACACCATTCTGATATTCGCCCCCGATGGCCGTTTGCTGTCCGCACTGGGCAGCGACACGGACAAACCTCCAGAGAACCTGATGCGCCAGGCGCTGAGCGAAGGCAGGGTCATATTCAGCGACCTGTACCAATATCAGCCGGGCAACGCCCACATCCACCTGGACTGGTTCGTGCCCATCATCGCGACCGGACTGCACGGCAAACGCACGGTCGGCCTTGCCGTGCTGCGTACCCTGCCGGGCAATTTTCTTTATCCATTGATACAGACCTGGCCGGGGAAAAGCAGCAGCGGCGAAACCCTGCTGGTGCGATCCGCTGGCAATGATGTGCAGTTCCTCAACGATTTGCGCTTTCACAAGAAATCCGCTCTAACCATTTACGGCAAGCTGGCGAATCCGGACCTGCCCGCCGCCATCGCCATCCGCGCCAACAAACCCGGAACAACATCGGGAACGGATTACCGCGGAATACCGGTACTGGCAGCCTACCGGCCGGTCGCGGGAACGAGCTGGCAACTGATTGCCAAGCAGGACCAAAGCGAGGTCCTGCAGCCGGTAAGGTACCTGCTGTACTGGGTCAGCGGGGTCGGCGCCGCTGCGGTTTTCATTATCCTGGTGTTGCTGCTGATTTTCCTGCGCCAGCAACAGCGCATGCAGCAAATCGCATTGCTGGCCCGCTCGTCGGCGTCGCTCAGGGAAAACAACGAATTGCTGCGGCTGTTCATCGAGCATGCACCTGCCGCGATCGCAATGTTCGACCGCGAGATGCGCTATCTGGGCTTCAGCAAACGCTGGATCAAGGATTATCGGCTGGACGGGATTGAAATCCTGGGTCGATCCCACTACGAGGTTTTCCCGCAAATTCCGGAACGCTGGAAAGCGCTGCATGCCCGCGCGATGAAGGGCGAGGTATTGAGCAGCGACGAGGACCGTTTCGAAATGGCGGATGGAACCACCACCTGGCTGAAATGGGAGATCAGGCCATGGACGACAAATGCCGGCAAAACCGGCGGCATCGTGATTTTTTCCGAGGACATCACCGAGCGCAAACGCGCCGAGCAATCGGTTCTGAAGCTGAAGCAGGCGGTGGAACAAAGCCCGAGCTCGATCGTGATCACCGACCTCAATGCGAATATCGAGTACGCCAATCCGGCCTTTGTCCGCGAAAGCGGCTACAGCCTTGATGAATTCCTCGGCAATAACCCGCGCCTGCTGCATTCCGGCAAGACACCGAAGGCGACTTATGACGAACTGTGGTCGCACCTGACGAGCGGAAAAACCTGGAAAGGCGAATTCATCAACCGGCGCAAGGACGGCAGCGAATACATCGAGTCGGCGATCATCTCGCCGGTGTTCCAGCCCGATGGACGAATGACGCACTTTCTGGCGGTAAAGGAGAACATCACCGAACGCAAGCAGGCGGAAGCAGAACTGCTGGCCAGCAAGGCAAATCTGGATGCTGCTCTGGACAGCATGAGCGATGCCGTGTTCATTACTGACACCGATGGCCGATTGATCCAATTCAACGATGCTTGCGCTGCTTTCCACAAATTAAAAAACAAGGAGGCATGCCCGAAATCACTGGATGGGTATTACCAGATACTGGAAAAATATTCACCCGACGGCGAACTGTTACCAAAGGCGCAGTGGGCAGTGCCACGGGCGTTGCGGGGCGAAAGAGCGACCAATGCCGAATTTACCCTGAAGCGGAAGGATAGCGGAGAAACCTGGATCGGGAGTTACAATTTTGCGCCGATCCGCGATCGGAACGGCATGATCGTCGGATCGGTGGTCGCAGCGCGCGACATCACCACACGCAAGACTGCCGAAGCAAAAATCCATCGGCTGACCCAGCTCTACGCCTCATTGAGCCAGTGCAACAAGGCCATCGTGCGTTGTACCAGCGCGGAAGAGCTGTTCGCGCAAATCTGCCATGACGCGGTCCGCTTCGGCGGCATGAAGATGGTCTGGATCGGCATGGTGGACAAGACCGACCAACAGGTCAGGCCGGTTGCCTCTTACGGCGATATCACGGAACTTCTGGACGGGATTCATATTTCAGTGAATGAGAATGAAACGGCCGGGCGCGGACCGGTCGGCATCGCGATACGCGAAAACCGCCCTTACTGGTGCCAGGACTATGAACAGGATTCGAACCTTGCTCCATGGCGGGATCGGGGCATGCAATTCGGCGTGAAGAGCCTGGCCGTACTGCCACTGCGACTGAACGGCAAGCCCATCGGCAACATCAACTTCTATTCGAGCACAGTCAATGCATTCGACGATGAAGCATGCGAGCTGTTGACAGAAATGGCAACGGACATCAGTTTTGCGCTGGATAATTTCGAGCGCGAAACCGAGCGCAAAAAAGCCGAGGCGTTGCTGAAGAAAAACGAGGGGCTGCTCAATGAGGTGGGCAGAATAGCAACGGTAGGCGGCTGGGAATTCGACACCCGGACGGGCGAAGGAACCTGGACAAAGGAGGTGGCGCGGATTCATGACATGGACCCTGAAGCGCATACCAGCCGTGATATCGGACTCGAGTTTTATCAGGGCGAATCCAGACACAAGATCGAGGCGGCAATCGCGGCAGCCATTGCCAACGGCACGCCCTACGACCTGGAACTGGAGATCATTACCGCCAAAGGCAATCACAAATGGGTCAGGACCATAGCCGTGGCCGACAAGGAAGGGGACAAAGTCGTCAGTTTGAGAGGAACTTTCCAGGACATCACCAGGCTCAAGCAGGCGGAGCAGGAAATAATACTCAAGAACACGATACTCGAAACACAGCTGGAAACCTCGCTTGATGCGATCCTGATCGTCAACGAGAACGGAAACATCCTTTCCTACAACCAGAATTTCATCGAAATGTGGCAGCTCCCACCGGAACTTGTCAGCGCACGCGTGGATGCGCCGGTGCTTAAATCCGTTGCGGCTCAGGCCGAGGATACGGAAGCATTTGTCGCCCGAATCCAATATCTGTTCGCTCACCCGGAAGTGAAGAGCCGCGAGGAAGTCAGACTGAAAGACGGGCGGATCATCGACCGGTATACCGACTCGATCATCGGGGGGGATGGAAAATATTACGGGCGTGTCGCGTATTTCCGCGATATCACCGAAAGCAGGAAAGCGGCGCAGGAGCTGGCCGATTCGGAACAACGCTTCCGCGGCCTGGTCGAGCAGTCGCTCGCCGGCATCTATATCATCCAGGATGGCAAGCTCGTCTATGCAAATCCGCGTGCAGCCGGGATTCTTGGGCAGAATTCCGCAGACGATCTGATCAACCAGGACCCGTTATCTTTTGTCGCCGAGGCCGATCGCAGCAAGCTTGCAGAGGTCATGCGCAAGCTCTTTGAAAAAGAGCAAGCCAGCATCGCACTGGATTTTTCCGTGATACACAAGGATGGCATTTCCGTCACGGTAGGCGCGAACGCAAACCTTGCCACCTATCATGGACGTCCCGCGATCATCGGCCTGATACAGGACATCTCCGAAAAGATACGCGACGAGGAACGCATCCGTAACTACGTTACCCAGCTCAACACCACGTTCCTGAGCACGGTGCAAATGGCGACCAGCTTGTCCGAGATGCGCGACCCCTACACCGCCGGTCACGAACGGCGGGTTTCCGAGATCGCCGTGGCCATCGCCACCGAACTGGGCCTGGACGAGCAGCGCATTGAAGGGATCAAGGTCGCGGGTTTCCTGCACGATATCGGCAAGATCAGCATCCCGTCAGAGATACTGGTCAAACCCGGCCGGCTCAATGCAACCGAATACGCACTGGTGCAGGGACATGCACAGGCCAGCTTTGACGTGTTAAAGCAAGTGGAATTTCCGTGGCCGGTTGCAACCATCGCGCTGCAACACCACGAGCGCCTGGATGGCAGCGGCTATCCGAACGGGCTGAAGGGCGACGAGATTTTGCTGGAGTCGCGCATCATGGCGGTGGCCGACGTGGTCGAGGCGATGGCCTCGCATCGCCCCTACCGGCCCGGGCTGGGCATCGACAAGGCGTTGACTGAACTGGAGCGCGGCCGGGGATCTGCCTACGACCCTGACGTCGTCGATATCTGTTTGCGCCTGTTCCGCGAACAGGAATTCGTGTTGCCGCCTTATTAGCCAGCCCGACCGAAGTACGATTCGGCCAGCCTGCCAGGCTATAAACCTGAAAGATAATCCGACAACGATCCGATCTCGGCATCGGTCAGGTTTTTTGCAGCCCGGCTCATCATGCCGTCCGGACTATTGCTGCGCTCGCCGCCGCGAAAGTGGAACAGCTGAACCTGCAAATAGCCCCGGTGCTGGCCGCCGATCACCGGGTAAGTCGCGCTGACCGGTTGCTTGCCGTTTGTTCCGTGGCAACTTGCACATCCCGGAATATTCCTGGCCGGATCACCATTGCGGAATAATTTTTCTGCAGCCGGATTGTTTCCGCTTCCGTCGCCCCGCATCATTTTCATGCCGGCAAAATAGGCCGAGATATCGGCCAGCTCGGTAGCGTTGATCGACTTTGATAATGAGCTCATGGTCTGGTGAGTGCGCGCACCGGACTGGAAATCGCGCAGCTGCTTTGCCGTATACGGTGCAGACTGGCCGGCGAGATTGGGTATCAAATCCACGAAACTGATTCCTTGCACGCCATGGCAACCCTGACAAAAGCCGGATTCGGTCTTGCCCGCGACCGGGTCGCCGCTGGCGTTGGGCTGCCTGATCATTCCGGTAGACTCGGCTGCGCTGGCGGTCGCGCCGGCAAACAGGATTGCGGCAAGCAAA
>DATKVR010000034.1:0-8978 GCA_035529955.1 Gallionella sp. | reverse complement strand
CCCATCTCTTTCGGGCTGCGATCCGCCATCAGGCTGAGATAAATGGGGATGACCCCGAGCGGATTCAAAATGGCGAAAATACCCACTACATATTTGATTTGTTCGGTCCAAACAGGAATCAGTGTCATGGAAATTTTCAGTTAATCTATCTGGCTTCTTCGATCATTGCTTTGGTCTTGCGCTCAACCTCTTCTGCTATCCCGGCCAGTGCTGCATCCTGGGACAAGGAGGCCAGCATGGGTACCGGCCTGATCATCCCGATCATGGTTTTGCCCTTTTCCGTATACACCGAGATACGGCATGGCAGGGCCATGTTCAAACGCATGTCGGTACCCAGCACCTTGGCCGCCTGCCCCGGGTTGCACACTTCGAATACCTTGCAATTTTCGGCAAAGACAATGCCCTTGCTGCGCAGCGTATTGCCCAGATCATGGACGTGCAGTACACCGAATTCGTGACGTTTTACGGCCGCTTCCAGATCGGTTGCGGCCTGTTCAAATGACTTGTTGCTGTCTACGAGGTAATACATGGGCATATCCTTTATTTTGATGACAACAGCTGTCAGGGTAGACTTGTGACCTGATAAAGTCCATCAGGTTCATTGTTCGGACTTGCTTTGGCTGCAGCTGTGCTAACCTGCAACCCATGAAAAACTTTTCGAGACTTGTTGCTTCGCTTTTAACCACGGCCTGGGTTGGCGGCCTCTGGGCCGTCGGTTTTCTCGCCGTGCCTGTGCTGTTCTACGCACAACCCGACCGGCAACTGGCGGGAATGCTGGCCGGGCAGATGTTCGCCCTGGTATCCTATCTCGGCATCGTCTGCGGATTGTACCTGCTGATTCAGAGCATGAGCGTGTCCGGCCGCGGATCGTTTCGGCAAGCCCGGTTCTGGATAGTCGCGGCGATGTTGCTGATCACGATGGTGTTGCAATTCGGCATTCAGCCGGTCATGACCGGCCTCAAGCTTCAGGCTATGCCACTCGATGTAATGCACAGCATGTTGGCAGCGCGCTTCTCTATGTTGCACCATGTATCCAGCACGATTTACACGATAGAAAGTCTGCTGGGAGTCGTGCTGGTCGTCAAATCCCAGCGTGCCTGAAGCACCCTAAAAAAGAAGCCAGGTCAACCTGGCTTCCGTTCAAACGACTTGTATCACATCAGCGCAGCGCGCCCTGAGCGACCCAGCTCAATTATGCTTTCAGCGCAACGAGAACTTCATCCAGCATCTTCTTCGCATCGCCGAACAACATGCGGTTGTTCTCCTTGTAGAACAACGGATTTTCCACGCCCGCATAGCCGGTAGCCATGCTGCGTTTCATCATGATGGAAGTCTTGGCCTTCCAGACTTCCAATACCGGCATGCCGGCGATGGGGCTGCCGGGTTCATCCTGCGCAGCCGGATTAACGATGTCGTTTGCACCGATCACCATGGCGACATCGGTATCCGGAAAGTCCGGATTAATCTCATCCATCTCCATCACGATGTCATAAGGCACCCTGGCTTCAGCCAGCAACACGTTCATGTGGCCGGGCATGCGGCCGGCAACCGGATGGATGCCGAAACGCACGTTGACGCCTTTTTCGCGCAAAAACTGCGTGATCTCATTGACCGCGTGCTGAGCCTGGGCCACGGCCATGCCGTACCCGGGCACGATGATCACACTCTTGGCTTCGCGCAACAACTCTGCCGTTTCGACCGCACTGATGGCCACCACTTCGCCCGCCGGTTGCGCATCAGCACCGTCTTTGGCCGGTTTGCCGCCTCCGCTGCCGAATCCGCCCGCAATGACGCTGAAGAAGTTGCGGTTCATCGCGCGGCACATGATGTAGGAAAGGATCGCACCGCTGGATCCCACCAGGGCGCCGGTGACGATCAGCAGGTCGTTGTTCAACATAAAGCCGGTTGCCGCTGCCGCCCAACCGGAATAGGAATTCAGCATCGAGATCACCACCGGCATGTCGGCGCCACCAATGGCCATCACCATATGTATGCCGAACAGCAAGGCGATCACCGTCATCACGGTCAGGTCTGTCATCCCCGCACTGGTCGTTTCAGCGTGCAGGAATTGCCAGCCGAACCCAATGACGACCAAAAGTCCCAGCAGATTCATGAAGTGGCGTCCCGGCAGCAACAGCGGCTTGCCGCCAATCTTGCCCGACAGTTTTCCGAAGGCAATGAGGGAACCGGAGAAGGTCACTGCGCCGATCAATATGCCAACATAGATCTCAATTTCGTGAATCCCTTTTTCAGCACTGGACAGATGCAGTGCCGCCATCGGATCGATGTAATTGGCGTAGCCAACCAGACAGGCAGCAAGACCCACCAGGCTGTGCATCAACGCAACCAGTTCGGGCATCTGCGTCATCTGCACCTTGCGCGCCGCATAGAGTCCGATGCTGGCACCGACCAACATCGAAGCGATGATCCACGGCAGGCCGGCCGTCGTGACACGCGGGCCGAACACGGTGGCCAGTACGGCGATCGTCATGCCGATGATTCCGTAAAGATTACCGCGCCGCGACGTCTCGGGATTGGAAAGGCCGCCAAGGCTGAGAATAAACAGAATAGTCGCGCCGATATATGAAACTGCTGCCAAGCTTGAAGATATCATGATTTACCCTTGTTTTCGGAACATCGACAGCATGCGTCCGGTGACGGCAAAACCGCCGAACATATTGACCGCGGTGAGTGTAATACCCGCTACCGCCAGCCAGCGTATCCAGCTGTCAGGGCGATCCAGGCCCAGCGCCAGAGGCGGCGCAATCTGCACCAGCGCTCCGATGGCGATGATGCTGCTGATCGCATTGGTGACGCTCATCAACGGGGTATGCAGGGCCGGAGTAACATTCCATACCACCATATAGCCGACGAAGCAGGCGAGTACGAACACGGTAAAGTGCCCGAGGAACGCTGCGGGCGCGTAAGCACTGATGAGCAGGAAAAGCAGCACGGCAAGGCCGAATATCACTGCAATTTTTTTTGCTGAAGCCGGGGCCCCGCGACCGCCATGGCCGTGCGCGGCAGGAACTGCAACCGGTCTGGCTGCAGCCGGTTTGGTCGCAGCGGCTGGCAATTTCGGCGCAGGCGCGGGCCACGTGATTACGCCATCCTTGATCACGGTCAGGCCGCGTATCGCATCATCTTCCATATTGACATTGATGATGCCATCCTTGGTCTTGCACAACTCCTCGGTCAGACGGAATAGATTCGTTCCATACAGGGTCGAAGACTGCTTGGCCATGCGACTGTTCAGATCGGTGTAACCGACGATGGTTACGCCGTGCTTCACCACCGCCTGGCCAGGCTCGGTCAGTTCGCAATTGCCACCCCGTTCGGCAGCCATATCAACGATGACGCTGCCGGGTTTCATGCTCTGCACCATCTCGGCTGTGATCAGCCTTGGCGCGGGCTTGCCCGGGATCAATGCGGTCGTGATGATAATGTCCACTTCCTTGGCCTGCATGGCGTACATCTCCCGCTGTGCCTGCTGGAAGCCTTCGCTCATCACCTTGGCATAGCCGCCGCCGCCGCCGCCTTCTTCCTCATATTCGACTTTGACGAATTCACCCCCCAGGGATTTGACCTGGTCGGCCACTTCGGCACGGGTGTCGTTGGCGCGCACAATCGCGCCCAGGCCTGCAGCCGTGCCTATCGCCGCCAGACCGGCCACGCCGGCACCGGCGATGAATACCTTGGCCGGCGGAACTTTGCCTGCAGCCGTGATCTGGCCGTTGAAGAATCGGCCAAACGCGTTGGCGGCCTCGATGACGGCGCGGTAGCCGGCAACGCCGGCTTGCGAGGTCAGTGCATCCATTTTCTGGGCGCGGCTCAGCACGCGCGGCAGACAGTCGATGGCGAGCACGGTTGCCTTCCTGGCGGAGAGTTGCTGCATCAATTCGGGGTTTTGTGCCGGCCAGATGAAACCGATCAAGTTGCCGCCTTCGCGCAGCAAGCCGGCTTCCTCCGTCGTTGGTACACCTACCTTGAAAACGATATCTGATTCAGCCCACAGCTTGGCAGCTCCAACGATAATTTCGGCACCAGCAGCGCGGTAGCTGTCGTCACTGCAATTCGCTCCATTTCCGGCACCGGATTCAACCGCCACCTGGAAGCCCAGCTTGATGAGCTTCTCTACGACTTCAGGTACCGTCGCAACACGCTTTTCGCCTGATAGAGTTTCCGCAGGAATCCCTATACGCATGGAGTTCTCCTCATTAATTAATTTATTTCAGACTACCCGTCCATTTTCAGGTACACGAGTACTGTTTTTTGGTAAAAAAGGCTGGGTTTGGTGGCCGCGATTATACCTGCACAACTTGAATAAAGACTACACGGCGACTGTTACAGCCGTGCTGACTCATCCGATTAAAGGCGGTTCACCGATAGAAAAAGCCTGGGAAATTCAGGAAAACCAGCGCAGGAAGGCGGCACAGGCCAGCGCAATCGCGCCAAGAGCCAGCAGCGCGCGCCATGCAAGAAGTTGTTTCGTTGCGCTCCAGCCCGAATTGAACCTTATATAGGCTACCGCCAAAATAAACCCTGCAGCAGCGCAACCTATTTTCACCAGCAGCGCATCCACCGCGACACCGTGAATATCCGGCAGATGCTTCTCGAAATAATAGGTGATCGCGCCAAACATCAGGCCACTCGCCGCCTGGACAGCCCAGGCCAAAGCCATCAGGTACGACATTCGGTGCCGAACCCCGGCATTGCCATGCGCAAGCCAGATGGCCGCTGCGGCAGTGCCCACCACGGTTACGGCACCGAAGTTATGTATGACCTGGATCAGTGCATAGATCAGATTTTGCACTGTTTGAATTTTCCGCTCTGGTTATTTGACCGTTACCGTGGTCACGCCCTCGATCCCAGTCAAGGCATGACTGACTGTTGCCTCCTTAACCGCGATGGTATGTTTGCCGGGCGCCAGATTGGGCAAATCGATGCTGCATGGGCAATTATGGATGTCCCGGTCGATGATGGGCCTCTGGTCGTCGACATAGATATGCACATGATTGCCGTCCGGGCTCAAATGGACATTGAATTCCAGCTTGTTGCCGCTGCCACTCTGTAGCACCGCGCCATTTGCCGGAGAACTGATCGTGATCGAACCTGCCTCGGCTGCCCAAACTGGACTTGCAAATGCAACCAGTGCTAAACCAATAAACAAACTTTTGATGTGTTTCAAGATATTCTCCTTAAATGGGGTTATACACGAGTAATCTGGTCAACTACGGGTGCGAATTCAGCGCCCAATTCGACAAAAAGTCAAGCTGTGCACCGGCCAAATTCCAACCCGAATGCGCAACTTGTTCATGCCGAATCACGTGCACCGGCCGGTATCTTGTCCAGACAAAACGAAGCGGCTTCTCCGTTATAATCCGGGGACAAAATAACATTTCTCCAACCCATGCCTGCAATCCGGCTGCTCCCCGAACTGCTCATCAACCAAATCGCCGCCGGCGAGGTTATCGAACGGCCTGCCGCCGCGCTGAAAGAGCTGCTGGAAAACAGTCTGGATGCCGGTGCGACGGATATTTCGGTGCAACTGGACGGCGGCGGCATCAAGCTGATGCGGGTGCGCGACAATGGCAAGGGCATGGCAAAAGATGAACTGCCGCTGGCACTGATGCGCCACGCCACCAGCAAGATCGCCTCGCTGAATGACCTGCAGCAGGTCGCCAGCATGGGCTTTCGCGGCGAAGCTTTGGCGAGCATGGCGGCAGTATCCCAGCTTGCCCTCACCAGCCGAACCGAATCGGACACTCACGGATGGAAAGTGGAAGCGACCGACGGACAGATCAGCTCAGCCGTCCCGGCCAACCATGCGCAGGGCACCACGGTGGAAATACGCGAGATCTATTTCAACACCCCGGCACGGCGAAAATTCCTGAAATCCGAATCCACCGAGTTCGCCTGGTGCGAGGAAGCGTTCAAGCGCATCGCATTGTCGCGCCCCGATGTCGGTTTCTCGCTGCAGCACAACGGACGCACGATCTGGCAATTATCCGCCCAGCAGGGCGAACAAGCCGCACTTAAACGTGTAGCCGCACTGCTCGGCGACGAATTCGGACAGGCCGCCGTGCCGGTCTCGCGCAGCGCGGCAAACCTTACTCTGCAGGGCCTCGCGGCGCTGCCCGCCTATTCGCGCGCCAGCCGCGATGCGCAATATTTTTTCGTGAATGGCCGCTTCGTGCGCGACAAGGTCGCCAGCCACGCGCTGAGGCAGGCCTATCAGGATATCCTGCATCACCAGCGCCATCCGGCCTTCGTACTGTTTCTGGAACTGCCGCCCGAGCAGGTCGATGTGAATGTGCATCCCGCCAAAAGCGAAGTGCGTTTCCGCGAAAGCCAGGGGATACACCAATTCATTTTCCACACCCTGCAACAGGCACTCGCCGTTCCGGCAAGCGGGCAGGAGAACCACGCAACCGAACAGCAACGCCCGGCAACGTATATGCCGACCCAACAATCCATGCGGCTCGGTGTTGCGGAACAGGAAGCCGCCTATCGCCTGTGGGAGATACAAACACAAAGCGAAAAACAGGAAACGCAATATTCGGCATCAGTGCCCTCCTTGTTCCCTGCCTCCCGTCCCTTGCCCCAGGACGAATTTCCACTCGGCTTCGCACTCGCGCAACTCTCTGGCGTTTATGTACTGGCACAAAATGCGCATGGACTGATCGTGGTGGACATGCACGCAGCGCATGAGCGCATCGTGTATGAAAAGCTCAAAACCTCGCTGGATGCCGAACAGATTGCCACCCAACAGCTGCTGATCCCGGTCAGTTTTTATGCCGACGCGCTGGAAGTGGCCACCGTGGAAGCCGAACAGGATGCGCTCAAAAAACTCGGCTTCGACATTGCACCGCTCTCACCGAATACGCTGGCGGTTCGGGCCATGCCGGTAATGCTGAAGCAATCCGAAGCCGAAGCCGCCGCGCATGACGTGATCGACGAGTTGCGCGAGTTTGGCGCGAGCCGCGCGCTGACAGAACGGCGCGACGAACTGCTCTCCAGTCTCGCCTGCCACGGTGCGGTGCGCGCCAACCGCATCCTCAGCATCCCGGAGATGAACGCCTTGTTGCGCGAGATGGAGCAGACCGAACGCTCCGGTCAATGCAATCACGGCCGTCCGACCTGGTTTCAACTGAGCATGAACGATCTGGACAAGATGTTCATGCGCGGGCAATAACAGGATGGTAGCACTGCCCCCGGCAATATTCTTAATGGGTCCCACCGCCAGCGGCAAGACCGGCGTCGCGGTGGAACTGGTGCAGCGCCTGCCGGTGGAACTCATCAGCGTGGATTCGGCGCTGGTGTTCCGCGACATGGATATCGGCACTGCCAAGCCGGATGCCGCCACCCTCGCCAGCGCGCCGCACCACCTGATCGACATCATAGCCCCGACCGAGGCGTATTCCGCAGCCGCATTCCGGCACGATGCACTGCACCTGATGGCGGACATCACGCAGCGCGGCAAGATTCCGCTGCTGGTCGGCGGCACCATGCTGTACTTCAAGGCACTGCGCGAAGGACTCAACGACCTGCCGCAATCCGACCCAGCAGTACGCGCCGCGCTCGATGCAGAAATCGCAGAACATGGCATCGAACACCTGCACAGCAAACTTGCCAAGGTTGACGCCGAAACCGCCGCGCGCCTGCATACCACCGACACGCAGCGCATCCAGCGCGCGATGGAGATCTACCGCATCACCGGACTACCGATGTCCGTGCTGATTACCGGACAGCAAAATGCCGAACTTCCCTATCGCATCATCCCCATCGCGCTCATCCCCTTCGACCGCGCGCAACTTCACGCCCGAATCGCTACGCGCTTCAAGGCCATGCTCGAACAAGGTTTGGTGGATGAGTTGCTCATGCTGCGCGAAAAATATCCGTTGCATCCGAACATGACTGCCATGCGCTGCGTGGGCTACCGCCAGGCATGGCAATTCATGGAGGGCGAGATCGATGACACACAACTGCTGGAAACCGGCCTCGCCGCGACGCGGCAATTGGCCAAACGCCAGCTCACCTGGCTGAGGTCGATGCCGGACAATATCGAACTGGATTGCCTTGCGCCTGACCTGACACAAAGGGTGATCGATACACTCGCAGAAAACGATTTGGCGGTCTAGTATGGAAAAATATGTTCATGGAGTAACACCATGATTACCCTCAGCGCCATCCAAGCCGTCATCACCGAACTGAAAGTAGACGTCATCGTCAACGCCGCCAACTCATCCCTGCTGGACGGGAGCGGCGTGAATGGTGCGATCCATCGCGCGGCCGGGCCGGAACTGCTGGCAGAATGCCGCACACTGGGCGGCTGTCCAACCGGAGAAGCGCGTCTGACGCGCGGTTATCGATTGCCCGAAAAATTTATCATCCATACCGTGGGGCCGGTGTGGCATGGTGGGATGCAGAACGAAGCGAAGCTGCTGGCCTCATGCTACCGCGAGAGTTTGTCCCTCGCCGCCGCACAAAATCTTGCCAGCATCGCCTTTCCCTGCATCAGCACCGGAATCTATGGCTATCCGCCGGAACAGGCTGCCGAAGTGGCGATTGCGGCGGTGCGCGAATTTATTCGTTCGCCGTCTTCACTGCGCGAGCTTATCTTCTGCTGCTATTCGGCGGGCGACCTGGCGATATATCGATCACTCCTGGCAAGCACGCAAGGCGACTGACCTCCGGTTCAATCTGCGGCATAATGCACGCCTGTTTTTTTGCCAAATTCCTGAAAGTCAGTTGCCATGAAAATTGCCATTGCCGGTACCGGTTACGTGGGTCTTTCCAACGCTGTCCTGCTTGCCCAACACAATGAAGTGGTGGCAATCGACATCGTTCCCGAGAAGGTCGAGATGCTCAACCGCAAACAGTCGACCATAGAAGATGCCGAGATCGAGGATTACCTGAGCCACCGCATCCTCAACCTCAAGGCCACGCTGGACAAACACGAGGCCTATAGCGGGGCG
>DATKVR010000033.1:0-5038 GCA_035529955.1 Gallionella sp. | reverse complement strand
TTGTTGGCCATCCAGCGCTGCAGATGCGCCCGTGCCGCTTCGGGAAAATCGCGCAGCATTTCATCGGCAACCAGACGCGCCTGGTTCAGCAGTTCTTCATCTTCACTGATGTCGGCGAAACGCAGCATTGCCAAGCCGCTTTGCCGCGCACCGAGCAACTCGCCCGGACCGCGCAGTTGCAGATCATGCTGCGCGATGGCAAAGCCGTCGGTGCTCTCAAAGATGATTTTCAGGCGCGCCCGCGCCAGCTCCGAAAGCGGTTGCTGATACAGCAGGATACACAGGCTTTGCGCCGCGCCGCGCCCCACCCTGCCGCGCAACTGGTGCAGTTGCGCCAGCCCCATGCGCTCGGCGTGGTCGATCACCATCAGGCTGGCGTTGGGCACATCCACGCCGACCTCGATGACCGTGGTGGCGACCAGCAGTTGCAGCTCGCCGGTTTTGAACGCCGCCATCACGCGCGCCTTTTCGGCATTGTCCAGCTTGCCGTGCACCAACCCGACGCGCAACTCGGGAAAAGTTTCGCTGAGCAGCTGATAGGTTTCCAGCGCGGTCTGCAGCTGCCGCCCCTCCGACACGGTGCGGCGGAGCCGATGGGTGCGGGAGGAGGGGCCAAGCAGTTGCTCCCGCGAGCTGCTGGCTTCGCCATAACCAGCGACTTGGCGAACGTTGTTTGTTCGCCTAGTCGAATGGCTAGTTGCTTCGCCAGTAACGTGTCGCAACTGCGCCTCAGACTCGTCAATCAACGGGCATACCCAGTAGGCTTGTTGCCCCGCCATGCAGGCGCTGCGTACCCGTTCGAACACCTCGTCGCGGCGCGCGTCGCTGACCAGCTTGGTGATCACCGGCGTGCGGCCCGGCGGCAACTCGTCGATCACCGACACATCGAGGTCGGCGTAATAGCTCATCGCCAGCGTGCGCGGGATCGGTGTCGCGCTCATCATCAATTGATGCGGTTCATGTGAATTCGAATTCATGCCTGCATCGTTGTTCTCGACTTTTCCCTTGTTGCGCAGAGACAAACGTTGCTGCACGCCGAACTTGTGCTGTTCGTCGACGATTGCCAGGCCCAGCCTGTAGAAACTGATCTGCTGCTGGAACAACGCATGCGTGCCGATCGCGAGCAGCGTCTCGCCCGACGCGATCAGTTCCGCGGCAAGCTGCTTGTCCTTTTTCTTCAGGCTGCCGGACAGCCACACCGGCTCGATGCCGAGCGGCGCCAACCAGTCGCGCAGCTTGAGGTAATGCTGCTCGGCCAGGATCTCGGTGGGCGCCATCAGCGCAACCTGATAGCCGTTCTCGATCGCCTGCAGCGCGGCCAGTGCGGCGACGATGGTCTTGCCGCTGCCGACGTCGCCGAGCAGCAGGCGCTGCATCGGGTGCGGCTGCGCGAGGTCCAGGCTGATCTCGGCAAAGGTGCGTTGCTGCGCTTTGGTCAGCGCAAACGGCAGGGCCTTGGTCAAACGCGCGGTGAGCCTGCCGTGCGCGGCAAGTCCGGGCGCGATACGCTTGCCGCGTTCGCTGTGATGCACGCGCATCGACAGTTGTTGTGCGAGCAGCTCGTCGAATTTGATGCGCCGCCAGGCTGCGTGGCTGCGTTCTTCCAGTGAATTGGCCGATATGTCCGGTGTCGGGCTGTGCAGCAGGCGGATGCTGTCGGCGAAGCCGGCCAGTTCAAGTTTTTGCAACAGCGCATCCGGCAGGGTATCGGGCAGCGGCAGCGTCTCCAGCGCATTGACGATCAGCTTGCGCAATACCGGTTGCGCCAGCCCGGCCGTGGTCGGGTAAACCGGCGTGAGGCTTTGCCGCAGCGGCGTGTCGTCATCCACCACACGGCATTTCGGATGCACCATTTCCATTCCGTAATAGCCCATGCGCGCCTCGCCGACGGCGCGGATCTGCTTGCCGACCGCGAGTTGTTTCTGCTGGCTGGGATAGAAATTCAGGAAGCGCAGGTACAACTCCTCGCCGTTGTCCTGCAAACGGCAGACCAGGGTGCGGCGCGGGCGAAATGCCACCTCGCTGTGGGTGATGACGCCCTGCACCTGCACCGTTTCACCGGCCTGCACGGTGGCGATCGGCGCAAGATGGGTCTCGTCCTCGTAGCGCAACGGCAGGTGCAGCAACAGGTCGGCGCGGTGATGGATACCGAGCTTGGCGAGTTTGCTTAGCGTTGCAGGGGAGATTTTTGATGGTTGCACAACAGCTTATTCCGGTTTCAATTCGAAGGTGAAACAAGGCGACAACGAGCAAATGACGAAGGCCGTGCTAATAGCACGACTAGGAATGAGGAGGAAGTCAACGCTGTGTCGCCGATGAAGTGGAAGCGGAATTAATCCTGAATCACCAGCACGCCATCCATCTCCACCAGCGCGCTGTGCGGTAACTTGGCCACACCCACTGCGGAACGTGCCGGGTAGGGCTGACGAAAATAGCCGGCCATGATCTCGTTGACCTTGGCGAAATTTTTAAGGTCGGTGAGATACACGTTGAGTTTCACCAGATCGTTGAAGCTGCTGTCGGCCGCACTCGCCACCGCGCGCAGATTCTGGAACACGCGGTGAATCTGCGCCTCGATACCCTCGACCATCAGCATGGTGCCCGGGTCCACCCCGATCTGGCCGGACAGGTAGACTGTGTTGTTGACGCACACCGCCTGCGAATAGGTGCCGCTCACGGCCGGTGCATCGGGGGTTTGGATGATTTTTCTGTTTGCCATGGCGCACTCCTTCAATTGGATCCGCGCAGGAATGGCGCGGACAGGCAGCTATGCGCCCATTATAGCCGCTTAAGGCTTGGCCTTAAGTGATGACGGTGGGCTGTTCGCGGCCGGTGCGCTGGGGCAATTCGGAGATTTGCGATGCGATGCCGATCAGCGGGGCCAGCAATTGTTGCGCGTCCAGGTGATGTTTGGAAACGTCGGGCTCGAAGGATTCCAGATAGATGCGCAGCGTCGCGCCCCCGGTGCCGGTGCCGGAAAGGCGGAACACGATACGCGAGCCGTCGGTGAAGAGGATGCGCACCCCCTGGCCGGTGCTGACGCTGCCGTCCACCGGATCGGTATAGCTGAAGTCGTCGCACATTTTGACTTGCAACTGTCCGAACCGCGCGCCTTGCAGCGATTCAAAGCGGTCGTGCAGCAACTTCATCACGCCGTTGGCCGCGTCGGCGGGAATATCTTCGTAATCGTGACGTGAATACACGTTGCGGCCGAAACGCGCCCAGTGCTCCATCAATATCGTCTCCACCGACTGTTTGCGCGCCGCGAGTATGTTCAGCCAGAACAGCACCGCCCACAATCCGTCTTTCTCGCGGATGTGATCGGAGCCGGTACCGAAGCTCTCCTCTCCGCACAGCGTGACCTTGCCCGCGTCCATCAGGTTGCCGAAGAACTTCCAGCCGGTCGGGGTCTCGTAACAGGGGATACCGAGTTCCTTCGCTACACGGTCTGCCGCCGCGCTGGTCGGCATCGAGCGTGCGATGCCCGCCAGTCCCTGCCGGTATCCCGGCACCAGATGGGCATTCGCGGCGAGCACCGCGAGGCTGTCGGAAGGGGTGACGAAAAAGTGCCTGCCCAGGATCATGTTGCGATCGCCGTCTCCGTCCGAGGCCGCGCCAAAATCGGGCGCATCATCGCCGTACATGATTTCGACCAGCTCATGCGCATAGGTCAGGTTGGGATCGGGATGGCCGCCGCCGAAATCCGGCAACGGTACCGCGTTCATCACGCTGTCCGCCGGAGCGGCCACGACACGGTGCGGCGGAGCCGACGGGTGCGGGAGTGGCCGCATCGCACCTTCTCCCGCAAACGGCTGGCTTGGCCAGTAACGTGTCGAAGGTGCCCCCAGGCGATTCACCAGTATCTCTTGCGCATACGGGCCGGTGACCGCGTGCATCGCGTCGAACCTGATTCTGAATCCGTTTTTGAACAGGGAGCGGATCGCCCCGAAATCGAACAGCGATTCCATCAACTCGGCGTAGGCTTCAACCGGATCGATCACCGACACCGTCATGGTGCCGATTTTATAATCGCCGATCCTGTCCAGTTCGGTAGCTTGTGCATTTTCTGGCGCGTCGGCGATGCGATACTGGGATATTTTTTTGCTTGCCGCGAAGATCGCTTCCGTGACGGTCTCGGTCGCCGGGCCGCCGTTGCTGCCGTTGTACTTGATGCCGAAATCGCCGTCCGGCCCGCCCGGATTGTGGCTGGCGGAAAGAATGATGCCGCCATGGGTGCGGTATTTGCGGATCAGGCAGGAGGCGGCGGGCGTCGACAGGATGCCGCCCCTGCCGACCAGCACGCGCGCAAACCCGTTGGCCGCCGCCATTTTCAGAATGACCTGGATCGCCTCACGGTTGTAATATCGTCCGTCGCCGCCCAGCACCAGCGTCGCGCCGGGCGGGATGGCGATAGTATCGAATATCGACTGCACGAAATTTTCCAGGTAGCGGGCCTGTTGAAAAACCGGCACGCGTTTGCGCAATCCCGAGGTGCCGGGTTTCTGGTCGGTAAAAGGGGTGGTTGCAACCGTACGGATCTGCATGCTCGTTCCTGCCTTTTTTGTTGTCACTTCATATCCATCTTACCACCGCCGGGCGGAAATTCGGCCTGCGCAAACCGTGTATGGGCCGCGTTCTGGTACGCTACGGGCGGGCTGCGCAGCGGTTGACGCTCCATCGCCCCGCGATTACATTCGCTGCAACTGACAACTGCACCATCGATTCCCGGCCTGACCGGCGTGTGGAACTTAACCAGGGGCTCGTTAGCTATGGACAATATTGCAGCACTCATACTGTTACTCACCCTGGTTCCCGCCGTTTCATCCGATGCGCGGGCCGTCGAAGTCGCGCCTTTCATCGGCCATCGCTACGGCGGCAGCTTCCAGGATGCCAACACCCTGTCCGGGTTCGAGCTGGCGGATGCGAACAGCTTCGGGCTGTTGCTCGATTTCGACACCGAGCCGGACAAGCAGATCGAGGTATTCCTTAGCCGCCAGGACACGCAGCTGACCACCGCCGGAACATTCACCGGCAATCC
>DATKVR010000032.1:0-7692 GCA_035529955.1 Gallionella sp. | reverse complement strand
AAGTGAATTTTCATCACTGGGGTTGGTGGAGATGACCCGCAAGCGCACCCGCGAGAGTCTGGCGCATGTGATGTGCGAACCGTGCCCGACCTGTCAGGGACGGGGTGAAGTGAAAACCGCGCAGACCGTATGCTACGAGATATTGCGCGAGATTCTTCGTGAAGCCAGGCAGTTCAATGCGCGCGAATACCGGATTCTGGGCTCGCAGCAAGTGATCGATTTATTTCTGGAAGAGGAATCGCAGGCCCTTGCGATGCTTTCCGATTTTATTGCCAAGCCGATCTCGATGCAGGTCGAAACGATGTACAACCAGGAACAATACGACGTGATTCTGATGTAAGGAGCAGTGGCATGCCGAAATCAAATATGACAGATATGACCAGGAAAGCCCTGCTGCTGTTGATGTTCGCCCTGCCCGTGGCAATCAGCGGGTGCGGCAATTCCGTTCCGCCACAGCAGGCTGCGGATGACACGTCACAGTTGTGCCCGGCTATTGTGGGGACAGGCCTGACCAGGCAATGCACTGTCAGTGGCAGCGACCAGACAATTCACATCACAATCGATAGCTTTGACGATAATGCGGCCAGGAATGCTTGTGCCGATGTGGTAAACAGGGTGGCAAAACAAACTGCCCATATGTCAGCACAATGGATGCTGCAGGTATATTCCCCGTATCGAAGCGACAAAGCATTGGCTGCCTGCCCGCTGCACTAACGTCCCGACACGGCGGCTTCCTGTCGAATGCAAACCGGGAATGGCAGACCATGTTGCCACCTGGTTTCAGGAAATTTCCTGGTCCTCGTCAGACGGCATGGTGGTGAGTGCCAGTTCAAGGTTCGAGGCAAGGTTGCCGGCATATTTTGCCGCCTCGAACAAATGGAGTGATTCGTAGTGTTTGGCTTTCAGCCGAAAATTATCGATATCGTCCGACAGCATCTTTCTGGTTTCGTCTTTGGTCATCTCGCTACTCCTGGTTTGGTTGATAACATGGAAAGTATTTCCATTTGTTTTGTTGCGTGAAACTTGATATTTGAATCATGCCGAAAATTGTCTGTCGATTTCCCCGCCGAGGAAAAGGCAACCATAGCATGGCTGTTCCAGGATGAAGATCTGACCATGGCGGCTGCCGGGGAAATGGTCACTTTTTCTCGCGCAATATTTCTTCCACATCTTCAACTTTGTCATAGAGCAGGTTGATTCTGCGTGCCAGCCCCTGAATTTCGGAATGCGCACTACGATTCACGTCAAAGTCCAGTTCATTCCGGAGACGGTCCTTCTTGTCCTGGCGATTCTGGCTCATCATGATCACCGGGGCCTGTATCGCCGCAAGCATCGACAAGAACAGGTTGAGCAGGATGAACGGGTAAGGATCCCATGCATTGCCCTTCAATTCGACGTTGATGAACGTATATGCAAGGAGCACCAATCCGAAAATGATGATGAAGTTCCAGGAGCCGCCAAATGAGGCAACTAGATCGGCAATTCGTTCCCCTAAGGTTTGGGATTCTTCAAATACTTCGTTTGGATTACGTTCGGTACGCAGGCGAATCAGCCTTTCGGTAGCATGGAACTGCTTGCCCATGACTTTCATCAGGTCCAGCCCGGCGTCCGGCTTGCTGCGAATCAGGACAGTAATATCATTAAGGTCCAGTTCTATGCACAGCGACTCCTGCACTGCCGTGGCATCGGTTTGATGCGGGGTCTGTGCCAGCATTGATGCAAAACCGAACAAATCCCCCTTGATCGGTTCGTCCAGCAATACAATTTGATTGTCCTCATCGATGGTCGAGACTTCGACCGAACCGGACAGCATGACGAACGCACGATTGCTCGGATCGCCTTGCTTGTATATCCGCTGGCGCGGTGCAAACTTGCATAGTTCGACCTGACTGGCGAGGACATCCAGTTCCTCCTTGTCGAGCAAAGAGAATAACCAGACATCTTTGAGTACTTCCGGACTACAGGACATAGGCCACCGAACACTTTCTTAAGCTACATGTGATTGTGTGCGCCATGCAGTCAACTCGCTCACGCTATTTATAAAGATACACGGCCGCACTTGTGTTGCTTATTCCGGGCGATTGCAGGAAATCATATAACCCGAATCATTTGCCGTTGCTTACCTGTCTTCCTGGGTGTCGACCACGTGTATCACTTCGCCCTCGATCACTTCACCCCTGATCACATCCTCACCGGCCATCTCCCGTTCCATCGCGACGTTGCGGGGCGGATAGTTGCGCATCTGTTTGCGCAACTCGCGGGTCTTCCACCAGAGGTAGATCCAGCCAAGCATGCCGGCGACTATAATCACCGAGAACACCACCACCGAGAACATCAATGCCAGGCCGAACACGGCTACGGTTGCGGCAACAGCGGCCAGATTGCGCAGCGCATTGGGCAGGGTGGCAGAGGTATGAGGGAGATATTTCATCGGTTCATGTTCCGTAAGGATGATGCCATTGCCTGAAAGCCGCTTTCAATTGGGCAGCAGAGTTGTTTGTGCAATATTGTTCGCGTAGTGCAGGATTGGGCATGCCTGTGCAGGGTTAAGTTCACCATCCATGATTCTCACGCTTGCCGTGTAATGATACAACGTAACATACATGGGGTTCCATGTGTGGCCGGCACCGGGGAGGTGAAAGTTTTATGCACGGCCCCTCCTTTTTTCGCCGATCTTTGCAAGAAATTTCTCCTTGTCGACCACGAATCGTTCATGCCGTCCTCTGGAGATCAGGTCCACCCCGTCATGGGCCTCCACATTAAAAATCAGCCTTCTTCCCTCGACCGCAGTCAATTCGACGGCTACGGTTACCTCCAGTCCGGGCGGTGTCGCAGCTTCATGGCTTACATCAATGCGGGTACCAAGCGTCTGTTCCTGCGGCCAGTCAAGATGGGGGTTGATTGCCCTGATGCAGGCCCATTCGAGCAGACCGACCAGAAAGCCGGTGGCCAGAACCTCCGGCATCAACGCAAACTCTTCCGATTCCGGATAGAGCGCGGGGACCGTTTTCGACTGCGGTATGACGAACTTGTGCTCGTATTTGATACCCGGTTTTAAAGTTTCTTTCATTCGATACCTCCGATATGCCCGAGTGAATCAGTTGTCCGGCAACAGGCTTTCCGGTTCGACTTTGCTGCCGGTAACCGCCACCACCTTGTGACGCGATTGTCCGCCCTGTTTAAGTTCGGTGTTGCGCAGCGGAACGGCAAACAGATCGGCGATGAATTTCAACAGTGCCTCGTTGGCGCGGCCCTCGATGGGCGGCGCAGCCAGCCTGATCTTGAGGGCTTCGCCGTGCAAACCCGCGATTTCGCTGCGTTTCGCACCCGGTTGCACATGCAGCGTGAGCGAGAGGATTTCTCCATTGCGGCGATACCAGTGTTGACCGGGCACCATTTACAACAATCGCGCCGCCAGGCTTTCCAGCATCACGATAGGCACCAGCAGGATGATCTGGCAGATCACCAATAGCAACAACGGCGATAAATCAATGTTGCCGACCAGCGGTAAGATTTTTTGCAGCGGGCGCAGGAAGCGATAAGTGATCGCCGTCAGCAGGGGAGCCAGCGGTGTAAAGGGGTTGACCCAGGACAGGATCGCCTGTGCCACCAACGCGCTCATCAAAAGGTAGATGCTGATCTTGAACAGTTTTACCGCGCTTAATGCCAATAACCCGAGCAGCGGAAAATGCGCAAACGGATATCCGTCCAGCAACAGTGTCAACCACAGATAGACAAACTCGACGAGCAATGCGAGCACGATGCTCGAACTGTCCAGCTTCCATGCCGGCGGAATAAAGCGGCGCGCGCGCAGTACTGCAAAATTGCTGATACCCATGATGAATTCGCCAACCGGGTTGCGCATCGGGGCGCGCAGCCATTGCAGCAAAAACCGGAACAGCAACACCCCGGCAAACCCCTGCAAAAAAATATCGAGCAAAAATTGTGTGGTCTGGTTGAGCATCACGCTTTCCCCAGTTCATCGCCCATTTCGCGCGAGCGTGCGGCGGCAGCCTTGGCTGCCTCGATAATGTGCTGCTTAACATGGTTGGCTTCCATGCTCAACAGGGCGCGCTCGGTGGTGCCGTTCTTCGAGGTGACGCGCGCGCGCAGCGTGCAGACATCCTCCGTGCTGGATGCGGCCAATTTGCTTGCACCCATAAAAGTCGTGAGGCTTAGACGGCGCGCATCTTCGTCATTGAAGCCGAAACCCTGCGCGGCTTTTTGCAATGCCTCGATGAAATAGAACACATAGGCCGGGCCGCTGCCGGAAATAGCCGTCACGGCATCCAGCATGGCTTCATCCTGCAGCCAGAGGGTCTCACCCACAGCCGCCAGTATGCTTTGCGCCTTTTCGCGTTGCGCGTCACTGACTGCTGGCAGTGCGTACAGGCCGGTCATACCGCTGCGGATCAATGCCGGGGTATTGGGCATTGCGCGCACGATAGATTGGCTGTTTGACCAGCGTGCCAGGTCAGTTGCAAGAATGCCTGCGGCGATCGAGATCAGCAACTGTCCCGACAGCAGCGGGGCGAGCTGTTGCGCCACCGCGCTCAATTGTTGCGGCTTGACCGCAAAGACGATGATCTGGCTGCCGGCCACGCCTTCGTCAAGGTTGTCGAACACCTGTACCTGGTAATCCCGTTGCAGCCGCGCCCGATTGTCGGCATTGATTTCCACCACGCTGATCTGTGCAGAAGGGAATCCCTTGCCGAGCAAGCCGCCGATCAAGGCGCTCGCCATGTTGCCGCCGCCAATAAATGCAATTTTCATATTCGAATCCTTAAATTTTCCACCGAGCACACAGAGTAAAACCGATTTTCTCTGTGCGCTCTGTGATCTCTGTGGCTACGGTTTTTGCCTTCCACCAAATATCGCCGTGCCGATGCGCACTATGGTCGCACCTTCCGCGATCGCTGCGGAAAAATCATGCGACATGCCCATCGACAAGGTATCCAGAAGCAAACCCTGACGATTCAACTCATCGCGCAATTTGCGCAACTGCGCGAACGGCAGGCGCTGCCCGGCAACATCATCGCGGGGGGCGGGGACCGCCATCAGTCCGCGCAATGTCAATCGGGGCAATGCCGCAATGGCATGTGCCAGCCCGCTGACTTCATCCGGACGCACCCCGCTTTTGCTGTCCTCGCCACTGATGTTGACCTGCAAACATACCTGCAAATCCGGCAAGTGGGCGGGACGCTGGTCAGATAAGCGCTGCGCAATCTTCAGTCTGTCCACGCTGTGCACCCACGCGAAATTTTCCGAGATGGCACGGGTTTTGTTGCTCTGGACCGGCCCGATAAAATGCCAATCAATATTCAAATCCCGCAGCGCGGCAATCTTGTCCAGCGCCTCCTGCAGGTAGCTTTCCGCGAACGATGTCTGTCCGGCACGGTATGCCTCGCGTAACTTGTCCGGCGCAAAAGTCTTGCTGACTGCCAGCAACTTGACTTCGCTTTCGCGACGACCCGCCTCGGCAGCCGCTGCAGAAATCGCGTCGCGCACAGCTTGCAAGTTGGAAGCGATTGTTGTCATAATCCCGTACGGAAAAACATTCCGCCAAACATTCCTAATTCGTGCGGCCCTGTGTCAGTCGCTACAGGGCAGCCTCACCAAACCGGGACGATTATAATGGATATCACCGAACTGCTTGCCTTTAGCGTCAAAAACAAAGCGTCCGACTTGCATCTATCCGCCGGCCTGCCGCCGATGATCCGTGTGCATGGCGACATACGCAGGATCAACCTGCCGGCGATGGAGCACAAGGAAGTGCACGCCCTGGTGTATGACATCATGAACGACGGGCAGCGCAAGGCCTACGAGGAAAACAAGGAAATCGACTTCTCCTTCGAGGTTCCCGGACTTGCGCGTTTTCGCGTCAATGCTTTCGTGCATAACCGCGGTGCGGGTGCGGTGATGCGGACCATTCCTTCCAAGATATTGTCACTGGAAGATTTGAAGGCACCCAAGAGCTTCGAGGCGATTTCCGAATATCCCCGCGGCCTGGTGCTGGTGACGGGACCAACCGGCTCGGGAAAATCCACCACCCTTGCCGCGATGGTCAATCATCGCAACGAGAATGAGTTGGGCCACATCCTGACTGTGGAAGACCCGATCGAATTCGTGCATGAAAGCAAAAAGTGTTTGATCAACCAGCGCGAAGTCGGCCCGCATACCCTGTCATTCCAGAATGCATTGCGCAGCGCGCTGCGTGAAGACCCGGACGTGATCCTGGTCGGCGAAATGCGCGATCTGGAAACCATACGCCTGGCGATGTCAGCCGCGGAAACCGGCCACCTGGTGTTCGGCACGCTGCACACCAGTTCGGCGGCCAAGACCATCGACCGTATCATCGACGTGTTTCCGGCCGACGAGAAGGAAATGGTGCGCGCGATGCTGTCAGAATCGCTGCGCGCGGTGATTTCGCAGGCGCTGCTCAAGACCAAGGACGGAGCCGGCCGGGTGGCGGCCCATGAGATCATGATTTGCACCCCCGCGATCCGCAACCTGATCCGCGAAGCCAAAGTGCCGCAAATGTATTCGGCGATACAAACCGGCCAGTCGCTGGGTATGCAGACGCTGGACCAGTGTCTTGCGACCCTGGTCAGGGAAAACCGGATTACCCCTGCGGAAGCACGCTCCAAGGCGGCAAACAAGGACTCGTTCCCCGGTTAATCACAGACTGTATATCAGGAGCATTTAATGGAAAGAGACCAGGCCACCGAACTGATACACAATTTGCTGCGCGGCATGCTCAGCAAAAAAGCCTCCGACCTGTTTATCACGACCGGCTTCCCGCCGGCCTTCAAGATTGACGGAAGAGTGACCCCGGTTTCCAGCCAGGCACTCACGATGCAGCATACCCAGGAGCTGGCGCGCAGCATCATGAACGATCGCCAGGCGGCCGAGTTCGAAACGACCCATGAATGCAATTTTGCGATCAGCCCGCACGGCATCGGCCGGTTCCGCGTCAATGTTTTCCTGCAGCAGCAACGCGTCGGCATGGTGCTGCGTACCATCACCACCAAGATCCCCGATCTCGACGAGATGGGCATGCCGCCGGTGCTCAAGGACATCGTGATGACCAAGCGCGGCCTGGTGATCGTGGTCGGCGGGACCGGTTCCGGCAAATCGACCACGCTGGCCGGGATGATCGGTCATCGCAACAAAAACAGCTATGGACACATCATTACCATCGAAGACCCGGTGGAGTACGTGCACGAGCATATCCATTGCCTGATCACGCACCGCGAGGTCGGGGTGGATACGGAGTCGTGGCACAACGCGCTGAAGAACACACTGCGCCAGGCACCCGATGTGATCTTGATCGGTGAGATCCGCGACAAGGAAACCATGGAATATGCCGTGGCATTTGCGGAAACAGGACACCTGTGCCTGGCCACGCTGCACGCCAATAGTGCCAACCAGGCGCTGGATCGCATCATCAACTTTTTTCCGGACGAACGCCGCACGCAGTTGCTGATGGACCTGTCGCTCAACGTAAAGGCGTTTATTTCGCAGCGCTTGATCGCGAAAAAAGGCGAGGAGGGGCGTGTTGCCGCGTTTGAAATCATGCTCAACTCGCCGCTGATTGCCGACATGATCTTCAAGGGCGAAGTGAACCAGATCAAGGGTGTGATGGCGCAATCGCGCGAACTGGGTATGGAGACCTTTGACGGCGCGCTGTTC
>DATKVR010000031.1:0-2369 GCA_035529955.1 Gallionella sp. | reverse complement strand
GCAGGCACTGGTGTGCCCGACAGGAATCGAACCTGCAACCCCCAGCTTAGAAGGCTGGTGCTCTATCCGGTTGAGCTACGGGCACAATTCTTTTCTTGGGCGATTTTGTACTTACTAAACCTGGTCGGGGTGGAGAGATTCGAACTCCCGACATCCTGCTCCCAAAGCAGGCGCGCTACCAGGCTACGCTACACCCCGAAGGCTGCGCATTATACAGACCCCGACTCATAAATCAATTTAGTTTGCGATGTTTTCTAAGTCTGGGTGACGCAAGCATCAGGTAATAACCCATCGACCAGATTGTAAGCAATGCGGCAAGATATAACAGCCATGAGCCGACTGTCTGGCAATTAATCCCGAAAAGCTTGTCGTGATAAAGCAGCAGCAATATTGCAAGCATCTGCACGGTGGTTTTAAGTTTGCCCAGCATGGAAACCGCCACACTCCTGCTTTCTCCAAGCTGAGCCATCCATTCGCGCAGCGCAGAAATCGTGATTTCGCGACCGATGATGATGAAAGCGATCATCGCATCGGCGCGTCCAAGTTTAACCAGCACGATCAACGCCGCCGCGACCATCAGCTTGTCTGCAACCGGATCAAGGAACGCGCCGAACGCGGAAAACTGGTCCAGTTTGCGCGCCAGATAACCATCCAGCCAATCGGTTAATGCAGCCAGCAGGAATACACTGGTGCTGATCAAGTTCTGCAGATGCGGACGGAGCGTATCGTTGGACAGGTAAAAAAACGAGACGAACACCGGGATAAGCAGGATTCTTAACCAGGTGAGCAGATTGGGGATATTGATCGGCATGGTTCTAGTGTAGCTGCTGATAAATCTGTTCAGCAACAAAATTATTGAATATTTTCTAATGAAGCTGCTGGTAAATCGCTTCTGCAAGCGATTTGCTGATGCCTTCCACCTGGCAAAGTTGTTCGACGCTGGCCTGCTTGATTTCGCGCAGTCCGCCAAAATGGGTCAGTAGGCTACGCCGCCGCTTGTCCCCCACTCCGCTGATTTCCTCCAGTGAAGAAGTCGTGCGGGCCTTGCCACGCTTGGCGCGATGCCCGGTGATGGCAAAACGATGCGCTTCATCGCGGATCTGCTGGATCAGGTGCAATGCCGGATCATCACTGCGCAACTGTCGCGCCGACCCATCCGGGTATATCAGTTGCTCCAGGCCGGCTTTGCGTTCCTCGCCTTTGGCGACCCCAACCAGGGCCAGATCGTTCAACCCCAGATCGTGCATGACTTCCATCGCGATATGCAATTGCCCGAGACCGCCGTCGATCAGGATCAGATCGGGCCGCGTGCTCTCCTCCTTTTCACCATCTTCGGCAAGCTTCTGGTAGCGGCGCGTCAAGGCCTGGCGCATTGCGGCGTAATCATCGCCGGGGATTATTCCGGTGATGTTGTAACGGCGATATTGAGACGAGCGCATGTCGAGATTCTCGTATACCACGCAGGATGCCTGTGCCGCCTCGCCCATGGTATGGCTGATGTCGAAACACTCGATGCGCTGCAGGTCGGGCATGTCGAGCATTTCACGCAGTTTGTCCAGGCGCAGTTTCTGTCCGCCCTGTTGTGCCTTGCGCTGTTGCAAGGCCAGCAAAGCATTGCGTTGCGCCATTTCCAGCCACTGCTTGCGCTCTCCGCCCGCCGCCAGGCTGATCTTCACCGGGTGCCCGGCCTGCTCGCTAAGCAATTGCGCCAGTGTCTCGTCGTCACACTCGGCATCCAGCACCAGCAAGGGTGGTACGCTACGACTCAGATAATGCTGCGCGATGAATGCCTGCACGATCTCGCTCGCGGTCAGATCCTCGGCATGATCGGGGAAAAAGCTTTTGTCGCCCAGATGCCGTCCGCCGCGCACCATCGCCATATTCACGCAGACCAGGCCGTCCTGCAGCGCCAGCGCGATGATGTCGGCATCGGTTGAACCGCCGGTGGACTCGACGAACTGTTTCTGCTGCACGGTGTGCAAGGCGCGCAACTGGTCGCGCAGCACCGCGGCCTGTTCGTAGTGCAGCCCTTCGGCAGCCTGTTCCATTGCCGCACTCAGCGTCTGCTCCACCTCCTGGTGTCGGCCTTGCAGCAGCAGCACCGCATTGCGGATGTCGGCCTGGTAATCCTGCGCCGAGATCAGCTTCACGCACGGCGCGGTGCAGCGATGAATCTGGTGCAACAGACAAGGACGGGTGCGGTTGTTGAACACGCTGTTTTCGCAGGTGCGGATACGGAATATCCTTTGCAGCAACTGCATGCTTTCCTTGGCCGCATGCGCATTCGGGTAAGGTCCGAAGTATTGATGCTGGCGATTGGGCGCGCCGCGAAAGTAGGTCAGGCGCGGAAACTCATCCCCGGTCAGCAC
>DATKVR010000030.1:0-26909 GCA_035529955.1 Gallionella sp. | reverse complement strand
GGCGTCGCCGCAAAGCGGTTGGCCATGCTGTACAGCGTCCAGTCCTTGGCAGTGCCGTCGGTGTACAACGCGACGGCCTGCGTGGCGCCACCGATCTGTGTGGCCAGCGTGCCGATGCTGGCTTCAACGACGATGGGTATTCCGGACGTCGAAGATGATGAGCCGGTGCAACCTGCCAGCAGCAAAGCCGCGGCTGACGCTGCGACCAGACTGGCCACCTGCATGCTATGCCTGGAAAGGGATTTCAGTTTCGAACTGATATACGTATTCATGACAAACTCCTAACCTTATTTATATTTGATTGCCTTAACACTTACCCAGTTGTACCAGCTGGCGCTGAAACGAATGAATTCGCACCGGCGCAACACAGCAATACCTCCATGTCTATATAATCATATTCTAATACTTAATTACATTTTGTTACAAGTAAATTACAAAAGAATTTGCTTTTTACATTTTTTTACAATTTATACTCATAAAAAATGATCTACAAGTAAGTACGGATACCTATAAAAATAAATAAGTTGATTCAGGGTATGGACTATTGGGGGTTTCAACAGAAATGTTCCGCATAATTCGCTTCTCCATACATGACAACCAAGAAAAACCATGCGCCATCCTCTTGCCAAAACCGTCACCCCCCGCGAAGTCTGGTCCTGGGCGATGTACGACTTCGCGAACTCCGGCTATACCACGGTGGTCATCACCGCGATCTTCAATGCGTATTTCGTCGCGGTGGTCGCGGACAACCAGCCGTGGGCAACCTTCGCGTGGACCGCAGCACTGGCGGTCTCCTATGCCGCGATCATGTTCACCGCGCCGGTGATCGGCGCCTACGCTGACGCGTATGCAGCCAAGAAAAAACTGCTCGCGCTGACCACGATCGGCTGCGTGGCATTCACCGCGCTGCTGGCATTTTCCGGGCCGGGCAGCCTGTGGCTGACCATCATGCTGATCGTGCTTTCTAATTTCTTCTACGGCAGCGGCGAAAACCTGATCGCGGCCTTCCTGCCGGAACTGGCGACCGGGCGTTCGCTCGGCAAGGTGTCCGGATGGGGATGGAGCCTGGGTTATGTCGGCGGCCTGGTCAGCCTGGGCGCCTGTCTGGCGTACGTGACCTGGGCGCAGGCGCATGGCCGGCATGCGGCGGATTTCGTGCCGGTCACGATGCTGATCACCGCCGCGCTGTTCGCGCTTTCCAGCCTGCCCACCTTCCTGTTCCTCAAGGAACGCGCTGTGCCGCAACCGCACCGTCAGGGACTGAACCTGGCGCAGGAATCATTTTCCCGGCTGATGCAGACCCTCAGGCATGCGAGAGATTACCGCGACCTGCGGCGCTTCCTGATCTGCACGGTGTTCTACCAGGCCGGCATCCAGGCGGTGATTACGCTCGCGGCGATCTACGCGCAGCAGGCGATGCACTTCACCACCCGGCAGACCATCATGCTGATCTTCGTAGTGAACATCACTGCCGCGGTCGGCGCATTTTTGTTCGGCCACTTGCAGGACCGCATCGGACATATCCAGACCATCGCACTGACGCTAGTCGGCTGGATCGTGATGGTTGTAATGGCATGGGCCGCACAGGGCCCGGGGATGTTCTGGTTCGCCGCCAATCTCGCGTGAATCAGCATGGGCTCCAGCCAGTCCGCAGGGCGCGCGCTGGTCGGTTTGTTGAGCCCGGCCACACGGCGCGCCGAATTTTTCGGGCTGTGGGGACTGGCGGTCAAGCTGTCGTCGATACTGGGGCCGCTGACATACGGGCTGGTCAGCTGGATTTCGCAGGGTGACCACAGGCTGGCGATATTGATCACCGGCAGCTATTTTGTCGCGGGGCTGGCGATCCTGTCGGGGGTGAATGTCTGGCGCGGTCGCCGGGCAGCGCTGCGCTCACCGGCTTGATCACGGCAGCTGCTCGATGAACTTCTGTATGGAAAGCTCAAGCGCCACAAAATGCGGGTTGTACATAAGGCGGCGCATGATGCCCGCCTGAAGGTTTTTCACCGTCACCTCGCCTTGAAAATCCTGCCCGGGATAGCTGAGGCAAGCGGCGTATTTTTCCGGGTCATGCGGATAATAATGCACGCAATTCGAATACTTTCCTGTCCGGCCATAATGCTCATCCTCGGGCGACATCACGATCGCCGTGTGCGCGGAACTCAACACTTTTTGATCGGGAACCACGCTGTTAACCAGCTCCAGCCGGTCTGCCGGAATGCCCGGAGGCATCTTGTCCGGCTCGGTGGTGTAGAGCACCAGCTTGCTGCAGGGATGGCGTGAGCGCGCGATGAATTCGAGTATCACCGAAGTCTTGACGGTCATGTCATCCGCACTTGCCGCGATGAACACCGGAATGTCCAGTGCTTGCCGCCGCAACAACGCATCAAGCGTCCTGGTCAGCGCATAGGCTTGCGCGGCAGCATTCTTGGTAAAGGACTCGTACTTGTAAATGTCCAGATCCGGCTTGATATCCACCCATTTGGCCGTAGGGATCAACCAGCTGTACAGCTTGTGCAACTTGGCCAAAGCCGCCCTTCGCGTAATCTTCAGCGCGGGGGAAAACAGGAACAGGCCGCACACCCGGTTGTCGCGCAGGCTCTGGTAGACACTCAGTGTTGCGCCGGTGGAGTATCCCGCCAGATAGACTTCATCCACCTCTTCGGCCAACTGATACGCGCCATAAGCCACGGTCTTGGCCCATTCCTGCCAGGTCACATCAAGCAGATCACCCGGTTGCGTGCCATGCCCCGGCAGCAATATTGCCATCACGCGGAAACCGCGCTGCCGGAAGAACTCGGCCAGGTGGCGCATCGTATAGGGGGAATCGCTCAGGCCATGCGTGAGCAGCACGCCGCGACGGTAGGTTTTGCTTTTCCCGCCGGGGAAACCGGCGGGCGGATGCAGTTCGAACGGCGCATTGCCTTCGACTTTCTTGTCCAGACGATCAGCGCCGGTGTGAGCCTTGCCGAGCATGAACCGGTTGCGTGCCGCATATTCGGCAAACGCCAGGCGGTCGCCATTGAAGCGCGAGTTCAAACCGGAGGGCTGGCGCCGCCTCTCAAGCCGCGGTTTTGCCATGTTTACTCACCTGCACATTTCGCGATTGCTGCGTCAGTCTCCAGTTTCAGGCAATGTCTGAGATCAAGATTTTTCGGGCGCACCGGTTTGCTTTTGGCCTTGACCGGCGCTGGTTTGATAACCTGTGGCAAAGCCGGAGCCACTGTCGCGACAGAGGGTGCTGCAGTGGCTGTTGCTTGCGCGGGAGCCAGGGCGGGTTCAGCCTCGGCAGGCGCGGGCGGCGATGGTATCGGGGCGGGTGCTTTGGCTTGCAATTCAGCGGCCGCTTTGGGCGCCGCAGCAGGGTGCCGAACCACAGGTGCAGTCGTGTGTTTTTTGGCGGCAGGTATTGCGACAACGGTAGCCTGTTTCATGCCCAACAGGTCCAGATCCATGGGATCGAGATACACAAATGCGCCGGCCGCCAAGATGACCAGCAAACCGACGAGTAACCACACTTTTTTGCCCACAATTTCCCCTTCCCAAAAAATACGCCCTTGATTCCGTATCGGCCCGGTCAACATACACAATTCAACCCGCACACAATAAACTGCAATGCAGGTACTGGCAATGTCGGGATGGTAATTATTCCTTCCAGAATACGGCCTGCTTGTTAAAGTGCTGTACGGTTTTTTTCAAGATACCGACCCGGTCCGACAGATCGTGCGCGATCCAGCCCCTGGACAAGGTGACGGCCTCCAGCACATTTGCATCGCGTTGCGCTGCGGCATCGGCGGCCAGCCCGTCCAGCAAACGGTGCGCAACCGCAATATCGTTGATCTGGCCAAGCACGTCCTGGACTGCGCCCAATGCGGCAAGGTAAGACACGGCCGCATTCTCATCATACAAGCCGGCGAAAAATTCCGCGCTGTACCTGAGTTTCTTGGCAACAATACGCAGCGCATGCAGCTTGGCCGCATCGGCTGTTTCCAGAGCTTGTCCGGCCTGAACAAAACGTTTGGCCAGCTTGCGCAAACGTCGGGTTGCGAAATCCTGTGCATGCTGTGCAACTTTCACCCGTTGCGGCCGGGCATCAGGCTGCCAGTAATCACCGTTCATCCAGATGGCAAAGCGCAGCAGCAAGCGCTGTAATTGACGCGATTGTGACGCACCGCGCAACTCCGCATAACTAACTTGTCGCTGCCGTTCGCTGAGCTCAAGCAATGCCTGCAAACCGGCATGTCCGTGCATCCGCGCACAGATCGGCTGGAGCGTTTGCGCGATGAACACATCCCATTCGCGTATACGGCCCAAAGCGGCACATAAATCCGACACCTCTTTGTACAATCCGGCCAATACCGGATCGGCGAAAAATTTTTCGGTCATGTGCAAGGCAACGCGCAAACGCCGCAACGCAACGCGCATCTGGTGCAGATATTCGGCATCGTCGCCTGTCATTGCGCCACGCAAGTTGCGTTGAAAATGCTGCAAACAGGACCAGATCAGTTTTTTCAGCACCTCTGCCAGCGTGTCCACCCCGGACAGGGACGGCGCGGTCGCCTTGACCGGATGTGCGCTGTATCCCGACAGCAGGCGATAGCCCTGCTCCGCCTTGCTGACCAACTCCAGTTCGAACGGCACAATTTCCAGTATTGCCAGTGCCAATTCGAATATTTGCCGCGGCTCGCCGGATTTCAATTCCAGCTCCAGTTCGCAGATCGGCGTGCTGCGCTGCTCGATGCGCACTTCACCCTGATCCATGCACAACTCGATTTGCGCACCGTGGAATTCCAGCATCCGGCTGTTGCGCGAAAAATCGGTGACGAAAACCGGCTGCAATTTCCTGCGCAGCGACGGGCGCAGATGTTCATCCCATGCCACGCCCTGCGTTGCTGAAAAATCCAGCACCGCGCGATTCACCGGCACTTCCCATTCGTTGCGCTGATGCAACCCGGCCTGAACCGAACCGCCGCCCTTAAGCGTTTGCAGCCATTGCCGCCCGGCATGGCGCAGGCGCAGCGCCATTTCTGATTGATGCAACTCCAGCTTGGGGGTGTCGTAGTAAATATTTTTCAGGCGGCGCACAACCGGCCGCGCCAGTTGGTATTTTTTCAGCAGCCCATGCCGCTTCAGCCTGGCAATCTGCCCGGGCGCTATACGCAATTTCAGTTCGGTTTCGACCGCCATATCTGCTCGAGTGTCGGGTAAAAGATAACTATAACAGGCTGCCGAAATGCCGCGGCGGCCTGACCATGACATGAAATGAAATTGTTAGCGGCGAGTCGGGGTGCGCGGACGCATCATTGCCAAGTGAGCGCAGTCTGCCGGATTCCGCCGCGGCGACATCTTTGCCCCTGCGCCATACCGGGAAAGATTGCCATGCGATCCCGTTTAATTCAGCAGCCGTTCAAATTCTCCCGGCGGTAACGGTACTGAAAACAGGTTGCCCTGTGCGTAGTCGCAGCCGGCAACAGACAGCAGGTAGCGCTGCCCCTTTGTTTCGACCCCCTCGGCAATGACTTTAAGTCCCAGCTTGTGTGCCATAACGATGATCGCCTCCGACAAGGCCATGTTGTCCACATCCGATTCGAGGTTTTTCACAAAGGATTGGTCGATCTTGAGATAGTCAATGTCAAATTTCTTGAGATAGGAAAGCGATGAATAACCGGTGCCAAAATCATCGATTGCCACTTGTATCCCGGCATCGCGAAATTTGAAAAAGGTGTCGGTCACTTCTGACTCGGCTTTCAACAGCAGACCTTCCGTGATTTCAACCACCATGTTTTTTCCGGTTAGTCCGAGGCTGGCCAGATGTTCGACCCATGCATCGCACATCCTGCCGCCATACTGGAACTGTAACGGAGACATGTTGACGCTCATCTGAAACCCGCCTCCGCAGCGTTTGTTCCATATACTCGCCCAGCGTGCGGATTCCCTGAATACCCAATCGCCTATCTCGTTGATCAAACCGGCTTCCTCCGCCAGCGCGATAAAATCCGACGGATGGACTGTACCCCGTTCCGGATGCTGCCAGCGGATCAGTGCTTCGGCTTTCCGGATCAGCCCGGTCGTCAACTCGATGACCGGTTGAAAATGAACGATGAATTGCCCTCCGTCCAGCGCGCCGCGCAGGTCGCTGATCATGCGCAACCGGTTCTGCGCTTCAATCTGCAGTGACCGGGTGAAATAACTGAAACGATTGCGGCCCTTGCTCTTGGCCACATACATCGCCTGGTCGGCATTCTTGATCAGTGAATCGATGTCGTCCGCATCGCTGGGATAAATGGTGATGCCGATGCTGGCCGATACATATACTTCATCGCTGCCCAGCCGGAATGGCTGTGCCAGCTTGCTGACGATCTTTTGCGCAACATCCTCGATATGCCCGGTTTCGGACAACGCGGACAGGATCACGGTAAATTCATCCCCGCCCAGGCGTGCCAGCGTGTCCGAGCCGCGCACACAGGCGCGGATGCGTTGGGCAGCTTCCTGCAACAGCAGGTCGCCCACCGCATGCCCGAGCGTGTCATTCACCTGTTTGAAATGATCGAGGTCGATCAGAAGCAAAGCCAGGGGAAGGCATTCGCGAAACGACTTCTTGATTTCCTGTTCCAGACGGTCGTGAAACATGTCCCGGTTCGGCAACCCGGTCAATGTGTCAAAGTTTGCCTGGCGCCAGATCAGCTCTTCGGATTTTTTCTTCTCGGTGATATCCCGGATCATGCCGCGGTAGGAAATGATCGCTCCGTCCTTGTCCCTGGCGGCGCTATAGCTACAGAGAGTCGTTATCCTTTCGTCATTCTTGGTCTTGACGATAACCTCCAGCTCTGCAAAGCCCTTCTCATTAACAAAAGCAAAGATATTTGCCTTGTCTGCCGGGTAAGCATAGAAGTCCTTTTCAAGATCAAGGGCCAGCATCTCTTCCTTCGATTTATAACCGAACATCCGGATGACTTTCTGGTTGATGTCGGTAAAATTCCCATCGGCATCGCTGATAAAAAGTCCATCCAGGGACTCCTCGAAAAGCGAACGGTATTTTTCCTCGCTTTCCCGCAACGCATTCTCGATCTGCTTCCTCTCGGTGATGTCGATATAGCTGGCCCGGATCAGCCTGTGCTGTCTCGAAGGCAGCCGAACCAGCCTCACCTCGCAAAGAATATCCTGGCCCCGCGCATTCCGTACCAATCGCTCGAACTTCATTTCCTCACCGGCCAGAATACGCTCACCGCGCTCGGCAAGCGTTTCAATCGGGGGTGAACCCGCAGGCTGGTCAGGCGCAAAGAAATGTTTTGGGCCGCGGAGCAATAATTCCTCGCGACTGCAGGCGAACAGCCGTTCTGCACTGGTTGTCGCATCAATGAACCGGTCGGAATCCAAATCATGGATGGCAATAGCCTCGGGCGCATCGGCAGCCAGGGTACGGAAGCGTGCCTCGCTCTCGCGCAACGCCGTGTCCAGCCGCTTTCGCTCGCCGATGTCGCGGACGATATTGAACAGCAATTTTTTGCCCTCCAGCACGATGGCCCTGCTGCACACTTCGATCGGCAACACCGAACCGTCCTTGTGCACTTGCGCCGACTCGTAAATCAGGAATTCCTGGCTCTGCGCCTTCTCGATCCTGCCAACCAGCTTGTCGGAAAACTCCGGCAGAATGAATTCGCCGATATGTTTTCCGAGCATTTCATCCTTGGTATAGCCCAGTCGTGCATAAGCGGTCTGGTTGATTTCCCTGATATAACCGTCTGGATCAAGGACAAACATGGAATCCGCCGCCAAATTGAATAGCACATGAAATCCTTCCTTCCCGATCATTAATCCCCCAATCAGATGAAATTCGATTCTGTTGATAACCGATGCCGCATGGAGCGCCATCCAAGAATGGCGAACAGGCCGGCACGTAATCTATCAGGACATCCGGTCTTTTACCACGGCTATATCTCGTCGCGATAATGCCGGATACAGCTCAAACAGAATGCGCTCAAGAAAAGATTTCAAGAACGGCACATTTTGAGTAGTATTGGTTATCCATCAATATCAGACAAGGAAGTAAAATGAAAAACATTGCGATCGTCGCGGCATTGGTCATGTTTTCACTCACCGCATGCCACAAAAAACCCGCCGAGCAGCCGTTTGTTCCGGATCCGGTGATACCGTCGACAGGGACCTTGCCCGCCGGGCATCCTGCCATCAACAATCAGGATGATGCGCTGGCTGCGGTGCCGGGAACATTCCAGTTGCAAAAAGGCACGGTCGTCACCACCCTCAACATACCCGAGTTTACCTATCTTGAGGTCAGCCAGAACAACCAGACGCGCTGGATTGTCGCCGCTTCGGTCGTCAATGTAAAAAAGGGGGATGCCATCGAGTTTGACAGCGGCACAACCGTGAAAAATTTCACCAGCAAAACGCTTAACCGCACCTTCCCCAGCATCGCCTTCGTCAACCATGTAACCGTCATCAAAAAATAAGGATTGCCGGTGCCTTGCATCGGGTGATCCGGTTGCACTGCCCGGGATCAATATCCGCGACGGGGCAATCCGTTCGCTATGGCACCTGGCGCAGGCTGGCCAGACGCGCAAGCCCGAAGTGGATGAAGGCGAGGCCCGTGAATACCGGTGCGAACAGATTCAGCAGCGGCACGAATTGCAGCAGGCCGGTCAGCAGGCCCAGTGCCCACCATGACGATTGATACCTGGAAAACAGGACCTTCATTTCCCCGCTGCTGCCGTGTTCGGAGAGCGCATCGTAACGAAACAATCGCTGGTTAAGATAGGTTGCGGCAAGGAAGGGCATCACCACGCCCACACCCAAGAACCACAGCGGCAGGGTAAACATCCAGATTGATATGAAAATACCGACCGCAAGCACCGCGTTGAGCAGGTTGCCGGCTATGCTGCCGCCGCTCTCGCGTTTAAGTTGCGGATAATCGCGATCGGCCACCAGGCGGATCAAAGCGGGCATTGCAAAGAACGCGGTGATCAGCAGCGCGGTAATCAACACCATCGGCACGAACAGGACCATGTGCAGGATTGCCTGGATTGCGTTGGCAATCCAGCGCGGCTCCAGACCGTCGAGCCAGTGCTGGATGCCAATGTGGGCAAGGCCGTTGACGATCAAAGCCGAAAAAGTGTTCCAGAAGGTCACGCCCAGAACCAGCCACAACAACACTGCGGCAAGCATCGGCCAGATCACGATCCACAATATCCTGAACTGAAACAGGTCGCGAAAAGCTTTTGCGGATGCATCAAGTATCGGATTCATCGTCATTCCTCATACCGTTTCGATTAATGCAAATATGGATTGATCGTGGTGCTGGCCGAAGCGGTGGCGTTGCGCCAGAAGCTGTCCAGGGATCGCATCCATCCCGGGGGGCTACGCCTTACCGGAAGAATTATCCGTCATTGCGCGGAACGATGCTGTATCGCATTTTTCGGGCTGATCCAGCCCGTGATCGCTTCCCTGCTGGTGACGCCGGCACTGGATAAATTCACTCCTGGATTCTCCGTGCATGTGATGGCGGCACTGCATCAGAGGTTGCAGCACGGCAACCTGAACGACAGCCGCACGCTCAGGCATCCGCCGGATTGAACCCATGCCGGACCTGCTTAACGGCAGAATGTGCGCCCGCTATTCATACCGCAGGAAGTCTTCCGCCATCGCATCAGGGCCGAATCGTTCGATCAGGTCTTCGATCTCGGGCATCAGCACATCGTCCTCGTCTTCTTCCAGAATTCCCTCGCCGACCAGACTGGCGCCCAGGCCGCCGGCTATCGCTTCCTGAACAGCCTCGAGCGTTGGCGGGCTTTCGCGATTCTCGTCGTTCATGACTTCCTCTATCACCCGCGAAAGCGCTTCGCTGGCAAAGGCGTAGATGAAGTCCATCGCTGCGGCCGACTCGCCGAATTGCCCGATCAGCTGATCCAGTTCATCAATGACCGACTCTTCAACATCGAAGTGGTGCAGTTGCTCGTCCTCATCCGTCTCGGCAGGCATGCCATCAAGAAGGAATGAACGGATCTCGACCAGTGTCAGCGACTCGCCGGAGTCAAATTGGTCGATCAGGGTTTCAATGATTGCAGACAATTCGGGGCTTACCCGGGCAGAGATGTCGATGGGATTGCTTACCATGATTTTTCCTCCTGTTTGATTAAATTGGCAGCATGAATTCCGTTTTATTTCAGGTTGGCGGCAGTATTGTTTACGCAATGGCAATCAGACCGTAATCCGGTCAGGGACTGCGTCCCCGTCCACGCCCGCGACGCCAGTGGTGTATCACCAGATAGCCGCCGACCATGCCGCCGAGATGTGCGAAATGCGCCACCCCTGCCTCCGTCCCGGTCACGCCGAGTATCAGTTCCAGGCCTGCATACAGGACCACGAATACCCGGGCCGGCATCGGGATCGGCGGAATCAGCAGCATGATGACCTGGTTCGGGAAGAACATGCCAAACGCCAGCAGCACGCCGAATACGCCGCCGGATGCGCCTATCGTTGGATACACGCCCCCGCTGTAAGCCGTGGCCAGCAACTGCATCAGTCCGGCTGATATCACGCTGGCGAAATAGAGCTGGAGGAACACCCTGCGTCCCAGCAAGTTTTCCACCTGCCGGCCGAACAGCCACAGGCCGTACATGTTGAAAGCAATGTGGGTGATGCTGCCGTGCAGGAAGGCGTAGGTTACCAGTTGCCAGAGCTTGAAGTTGCTTTGCAACGGCCACAGCGCAAAACTGGTGATCACACCGGCACCGGCGACGGATTGCAGCAGATAACAGGCGATTGTGCTGGTGAGAATGATCTGAACACCGGACGGCATGGTGCGCATCGTTAACCTCTCCGGACAATTAACCGGGCGAATTCCGGAATGCAACGGTTGCGATTCACCGGTTGAAGAAAATGGCATGGAATCACAATACCGTTATTCCTCTGAAAAATTCATTGCATCTGGCGATGGTGGCCGGCGGCCCATCAGCCAATAAACGATCCCGAGCGATAACAGCGAAGCAGCTTGATAATAGCGATTTGGTAAGGTCCTGATTTTTGCGCATGATGGTTATAGTCGCCAAAGAATGTGATTGGTTCCCTATCTTAACAGCTGAGATTTTTCTTGTTTCACCTTACCGGCATCCCGCTTGTCCCGGCTCAGCCGATCAGGGATTCGGCAGCGTAATGTTCCAGCCCGAAAGCCTCGGCTACTTTTTTGTGGGTGATTTTTCCGCCAATGATGTTGAGCCCCTTCAACAGCGGCGGTGATTCCCCGAGCGCCTGCCGGTATCCCTTGTTTGCCAATTGCAGCACATAGGGCAAGGTCGCGTTGGTCAGCGCCAGCGTGGAAGTGAGCGGCACACTGCCGGGCATGTTGGCCACACCATAATGGACGATGCCATCGACAATAAAGGTCGGATTTTCGTGGGTGGTCGGATGCATGGTCTCAACGCAGCCGCCCTGGTCGATGTCGACGTCGACGATCACCGCGCCGCTGCTCAATCTCGCCAGGTCTTCGCGGCGTACCAGCCTCGGTGCGGCGGCGCCATGTACCAACACCGCACCGATGACCAGGTCGGCACCGGTAATCTGTTCCAGCAGATTGTGCCGGCTTGAAAATATCAGCTGCACATTGGCCGGCACCAGATTACTCAGATAGCGCAGCCGCTCCAGCGAAGTGTCGAGCATCACAACATGGGCGCCCATACCCGCCGCAATCTTCGCCGCATTCACGCCGACCACCCCGGCGCCGATGATCACCACTTTTGCAGGTGCCACGCCCGGCACGCCACCTAGTAAAATGCCGCGACCGCCATACAGGCTTTCCAGATACTTGGCCCCCTCCTGAACCGCCATGCGCCCGGCGACTTCCGACATCGGTGTCAGCAGCGGCAGTTCGCCCGTTGGCAGCTCGACGGTTTCATATGCGATGCAGACCGCGCCGGAGGAAAGATGTGCCCGGGTCACAGACTCGTTCGCGGCAAAATGAAAATAGGTAAAGATGATCTGGCCGGGCTTGATGCGATTCCACTCCGGCTCGATCGGCTCTTTCACCTTGACGATCAGGTCGGCTGCCGCCCAGACCGCATCGGCATCCTTGGCGATTTGCGCCCCGGCGGCGAGGTATTGAGCATCAGTAAAGCCGCTGCCCAGTCCCGCGTCTTTTTCGACGAGAACAGTGTGGCCGGCCGAAACCAAAGCTGCCGCCCCGGCCGGTACCAGCGAGATACGGTTTTCGTCGGGCTTAATTTCCTTTGGTATGCCGATCTTCATGCAATGGCCTCCTGGTCTGAACAGGAATATTTCAGGCAACCATGCTCAGGCGCACATATTAGCAAACTTGGCCGGTAATAGAATGGGACCCGGCCGATGCGCTTTCTTCGTGGATAACAAAAGACCGGGCCGGCATATGCCGGCCCGGTCCAATGTAGCAAAACGATACTCGTTATCAACGGGTATTCAGGATAGATTCCATGTTGTTGTCCAGATCGTTCACCACCACCCAATCGGTCGCGCCCGCCTTGCGCACCCTCGCCTTCCAGCGGGCCAACCTGTCTATATACAGACGCGGGTCGGCATTATCGGTACCCAGTTTGCTGACGTTCAACGCCACGATACGGATTCCTTTCAGATCGATCGGAAAATCGCGCACTGTTCCCTTGCCCAGCTCTTCCTGCATGTCGGAAAAGATCACGATGGTCTTGTTGCCGGCCCGAGTCTCGTTCAGATATTCCGCGCCCTGGATCAGACCGCCGGTGATATCGGTATAGGCGCTGCCGTGAACAGCCTTGGCAAACGCGTCTATCCTGGCCTTGAACGCGCGCTTCTGCTCGATAGACTGGGAAGGACGCTGGTCAAAGGTGACCTTGGCGACGATGTCCTTTTCCGTGAAGCTGCGCGTCTCCACCTTCGCCACCGCCAGCGAGTCGCCCGGGTTAAGTGTGGCCAGAAGATAATTGATGACCTTGGCGGCCTTGTTCATTTGGCTGGCATAGGAACCGGAAGTATCCACCAGCATATACACCGCCTGGCTGTGCATGCGACTGTCGCCGCAGGCGCTGACGAACAGGGCTGACAGCATCAATGACAGCAGCAGAAATCCTTTCATGATGCCCTCCCGGGTTCTGCCTGTTCTTTGGCTGACGCATCGCCGCGTAATGCCACCGCCCATCGTTCTATCATCAGGGGTATCACGACCAGGATGTCGTAAGCCGACTCGAACACAACGGCGAAACGCCTGAACACCACGCCGGTAAACCTGAGCACGAAACCCAGCCCGCGCATGGTCTGCACCAGCAGCACGCCCATAACGGTGCGCAGCGAATGCACCACGCTTTCCAGCGGAATCGCGACAAACGCCAGGGCAAACGGCAACACGAAGCCCATGATCATCTGGCCGGCCATTGGAATCTTCGACATCCAGCCCTGTGTCGCAGCCGGCGCGGACGAGGACAGGTCGTGCATCAGCGCGGCCTTGTCGGCGACCAGCATGTCGCGCATCAGCGCCAGGGAGGATTCGATACCGGCCAGGATCACCAGAAAGACCAGCGAAGCCAGCATCAGGCGGCGGCGCATGCGGTCATCCATGCTGGCGATCTTGGGAAACAGCTGAGTGATGCGCAGCGACTCGAGCAGGAACAGCCCCATCGAGGCTTCCATCAGAATGATCACCAGTGCCGCGACATCCGAAGTCCTCAGGTTATCGGTAATGTAATCACTGGCGCCGACCATCTCCGACATCGGCAGCGCGATCAGCTTGTAGTTGATGAATGCACCGCCCAGTGCGATCACCATCACCAGCGAAGAAATCGCCAGTTGCACGAACGCGGACACGGTCAGCGCATGTTCGGTCTTGCTGTCCTTGGCGCGCATGCCCGCGAATTTGGTCATATCGCCATCGATCTGCTTTGCATTGGCATGCAGGGAAATCATCTTCTTGTCCATCTCGCCCATCAGCCTGTCCACCGAGCGCAACGATGGTTGCATTCCCTTCAGCATCTTGTGGCGTTCTTCATAGGAACGGCGATATTCCGAGATCGTCTTGTCATGGATTTTCTGAATGGACTTGTTGATGTCTTCCAGCAGTTTGCGCGGAATATCGCCACCCGCTTTGAGTTGCGCTACCGATTCGAGCGCATCTACCCATTCCGGGGGTGGCGGAGGGACTTCGCCGCATCGGCGGTAGTCATCGTCGATCCGGGTCACCTCTTCCATCAACTTGCGCTGCAGGACCGGAAATTCCTGCATGTCCTTGCGGATGATGTTGCCGACCCGCTCGAATTCCCGGTCTATCATCGATGCCGCGCTCTCCCGGCTGTGCGCCAGCAACACCGCCTGATTGCGCAACCGCAGGTTATCGGCACTGAGGAACAGCCAGCGTGAAATGAAGCGGGTGGACTGGGTAACCAGATTGCATACCGAGTGGATCATCCCATGCATCGGTTTCCGTGCCGCATACAAAAACAGCATCACCAGTACAACCAGGACCAAGATCGACAGCGCAACGCTGTCGGGCCAAAACAACCATGTATTCCGGTCTATCATTGCTTATCCCTCCCGATTTTATACCGGCATTTCAACACCGACGTACCGGCATTTTGCTTGCCGGGAAAGAGCAGATGCGCTTCCCGAACGAAGAACACTTTGCCCGTTCTGCAACATTGCGGCAATACCGCTTATCCCTATTGTTTACCGCTCGTTACTGATTTATACCGTTCGTCACCCGAATCGGACCGTTCATTCCGGTTGACTGGCTGTTTTAAATCGACCGGAACGGACATTCAGCCCGGCAACGAGCATTCGGCCGCTTGCAGGACAGCTTGAACCGATCCGGTATGCACCTGTCGGGAAGCCGGGCAGCAGACGTTTTGCCGCGCGTTTGGGGCCGTGCGCAACAAAACATCCGGGGAGTATTCCTGGGGGGATTGCCGGGTGACGGCAGAAACAAGCAAGACCGGGCGGATTTATCTGGCCTTGAACCAACGACTGGGCAGTGCAATTATTCCTGCAAGTATTTTTTGTCCGAGCGACGAATTGCGCACCAGCGGGGACTGCTGGACTTGATACTGTTTAAGCAACTGCGGTGATTGTTTGAATGCCAGGTAATGAGAAAGTGCGGCATGCAGGTGTTTCTTGAGCAGATTCACCTTAACCGGTTTGTTCAGGAAACGGTAGATCTGAGCCTGGTTGATCAGATCGATCACCATATCCGAGTCTGATGCGGCAGTAAGGACGATGGCCAGTATCTGCGGATTTTCCTGCTTGAGCAGCTTGATCATGGCCGCCACATCTTCGTTGCCCGACCCGACATCGGCAAGCACCACGGCAATCTCGTGTTCCTGCATCAGCTCGATCGCGACATCCAGGTTGGCCGCATAATGCACCGGGCACAGACCGTCTATCAGCCCTTTGGTAACCCGGTAAATCCCCTCGTCCCTGTCGATGACCAGGATGCCTGTCTTGAGGTTGCGCGGCAGCACGACCGGCGTGGACGGGATGTTGGCAAGTTCCATGGAAATGGTCACCGCTTCCGCGACCGTCTGTTGCAATTCCTGGTTATTCCAGGGCTTGCTGATGAAACGGTAGACCTCGCCGTCATTGATCGAGCCGACAATGGATGCCAGATCGGAATAACCGGTAAGCAGGATGCGTACGGTGTTGGGAGAAATTTCGCGGGCCTGGCGCAATAACTCGACCCCGAGCATGATCGGCATGCGCTGGTCGCTGATGATGACGTTGATCTTGTGGCGCTTGATGAAGTCGAGTGCCTGGTTCGGATTGGTGGTGGTGAATACGTGGTAGCGCATGCGAAACAGCGATTTCAGCCCGTTCAGGATGCGCTCTTCATCGTCAATCGCCAGAATACACGCCCTTCTGACGCTCTTGTCGAGGTCGAACTGGCTGTCTTCGCTATCGGCAAACAATCCCTCCGGCTCTTGCGCAGCCTCTGGTGCGGGCTGTTGCCGGGAATCCTGGCTACCGGTACGGGCGGAAGGTTGCGCGGCCGGCGGCATCGCAACCCGGGGAGTGATCATGCGTGCGGCATTGATCAGTCCGTTAGCCGATGCAACGCTGGTTTGCACCGCCGGTTGCGTTGCAAACGGACCGGTTGGTGACTCATTCTCCCCGTTGCGGGTGATGATTCCGGTTGCCTCCAGGAATGCATCGGAAAAATCGCGAGCGGTCTGGTAGCGCTTGCCGCTGTCCTTGGCCAGCGCTTTCATGACTACCTGGTCAATCAGCGGGGACAGCTGCGGGTTGATGCTGGAAGGTGTGGCCGGAAGTTCGTAAATCACCTGTTGCATCACGGTTGCACTGTTGCCGACAAAAGGTTTTTTGCCGGTCAGCAGTTCATAGGCAATCACGCCCACCGAATAGAGATCGGAGCGTGAATCGATCGACATGCCGATGAATTGTTCCGGCGACATGTAGTGCAGCGAGCCCAGCACATCGCCAAGCCGGGTCAGTTCGGAAGATTCGGTGTGTGCGATGCCGAAATCGCAGATCTTGATACGCCCGTCGCTATTGATCAGGATATTGGACGGCTTGAGATCGCGGTGCACAATGCCCTCGGAATGGACATAAGCGAGCCCGTCGAGCATAGGCCTGATAATCTGGACGATCTCGGGCAGGCTGAAGCTTGCGCCATTCAGCAGGTGCGCCTGTAACGATTTGCCGTTCACCAGTTCCATCACGATATAGGCAAGCTGTTCGTTCTCGCCATAGTCGTAGATCTGCACGATGCGCGGATGGACCAGCCTTCCAACTGTCTGTGCCTCGTGGCGGAAGCGGCTGATATATTGCTGCAGGTCGGCCCGGTCCAGCGACGCCTTGACCACGGCCTTGATCGCGACCCAGCGCGAAATCTGCGGGTCGAAGCATTTGTAGACCGTCCCCATGGCACCCCTGCCGAGCTCGGCGCGGACTTCGTATTTGCCGATTTTTTGCTGTTCAGACATCACGTTCGGTCAGGCGGCAAGCTTGGAATCGGCGGGCTGCTGCAACGGCAACCAGACGGTAAATTTTGTACCGCGTCCGATCTGGGTGTCGACATTGATACTGCCGCCGTGATCCTTGACGATCTGGTAAGAAATTGAAAGTCCGAGGCCGGTGCCCTTGCCGATTTCCTTGGTGGTAAAAAACGGGTCGAATATTTTGGGCAGCACGTCGGGCGGAATGCCGCTGCCGTTGTCCGCGACAACGACCGCAATGCCATTCTTTTCGAGTCGCGTGGTAAGGCTGATCTCGCCGTTCTGCGGCGGCAACACCTGGGCGGCGTTGGTGATAAGGTTGAGAAACACCTGGTTAATTTGCGATGGCGAGCAGGTGATTGACGGCAATTCACTGAAATGCTTGTTGACCTTGATTGATTTAAGCAAATGCCTGGCAAGTCCCAATGTGCTGTTGAGCCCGTCGTTCACGTTGAAACTGCTCACCTTGCTGCGATCGAGGCGACTGAAATCCTTCAGGTTTGAGACAATCTCCGCCACTTGCGTGGTGCCGTACAGTCCGTCCTTGACCAGACCGGTGAGTTCGCCCAGCAACGCGTGACGGCTGATTTCCCCGAGTTGCGCTGATACCAGCGCGAACTGCCGATTCAAGTCATCCGGCTTGATGTTCGGGTCATTGAGCAAGGTCAGCAGTTTTTCACAATTGCCGATTGCCGTGATGATTTCCGGAAGGCGCTCATTCACCGCAGACAGGCTGTTGTTCACGTAAGCTAGCGGGGTGTTTATTTCATGCGCCACGCCGGCGACCATCTGGCCGAGCGATGACATCTTCTCGGACTGGATCAGCTGGACTTCGGATTCCTTGAGATGCCGCAACGCATCGGAAAGTTCGCTGGTGCGTTCCGTTACGCGGCGTTCCAGTGATTCATTCGCCGCCATGATACTGATGCCGAGATAACCAAGCCCAATCAGCAGCGCCGCGGCATAGGCAATCATGTAAACACGGAAGCGTTCCTTCTCGGTCAGCTTTGCCGCGAGTTCGCTGTTGAACGACAGCAGCAGCCCGCTCAGTTGGGGTCCGGAATTCAACTGCCCGATCCGGGTGAACAACGCCTGCCCGACGGGCTCCGATTTGAGCATTTCCTGGGCAGCATCATATATTTGGTTGGCTGTGTTCTGGTCGGCTGCATCGGCACCGAATAACGCCAGCATTCTTACCGCCGAGTTTTCGAGCGCTTTGCGCTGCGCATCCTGTTCCAGCAAATAATAACCCGAAGCTGCCGAGGCGACCTGGTCGAGTGCCTGGCGAAATTCTTTTTGGCGCGCTGCAGTCTTGGCAGATTTGCTCTCTGTCACGTCCGGTTGATCCGCAAGGGATACGATCTGGAGCAACGCATTCTTGGCTTTATCGTTTACGGTGCGGTAATTTTCGACCAACTCGGCTTTCTCGTTGAATATTTTTGCTATCGGCCCGAGACTCTTGTTCAATGCGGGGCTATCCACGAGTGGCATGGCATTTTGCAATGCCCTGAGCGTACTTTTCGCTACCGGAGTGCGGTCCGGCAGCATGCTCCGGCCGGGTACCATTTCCGAGTGCATGCGCAACACATCGTTATCCCAGCGTCCCTCGATCTCCTGCAACTGGCCCAATAGCGCAACCACTGTATTGCGCTCATCGAGGTTGACTGCCTCGGTTTTGTGATACAGAAAAACGAGCGCGGCAATCAGCCCGATCGTGACGATGGTAAACGAGAGGTGACGTAGTGAGATCATTTGAAAGTGTGTCCGATGCGTGTCACGAATTAGTGTTTTGTTATATCACAAGCAGATAACATATAAGCGAACGCTAACAAGAAAACCGCCAAACCGCAATATATCAAGTCATAATAATGGATATGCGCAGCCTGTTAACAAACCGGCCAGTGATTGAAGCACAAGGGATGAAAGGGTTGAAAGCATGATGTCCGGGCTCCCTCTGGCAAATAAACTCCCGGCGGACCTGTTGCGCCAGCAGCAGCTGGTGGACGCCTTGTGCGCATCCGGGTTCTTCCCGAACAAGCCCGGTGTCGAGGAGACGCACATCTCCTGGGTGCTACTGACCGGGCATGATGCGTACAAGATCAAGAAGGCGGTCGATCTCGGCTTCCTGGATTTCTCAACGCTGGAACTGCGCCGCTTTTATTGCGACGAAGAACTGCGCCTGAATCGCCGCCTTGCCCCCGATCTCTACCTCGACGTCGTGGCGATCGGCGGTACGCCTGAAGAACCGCTGCCGGGCCCTGTGCCAGCCAGGCAACCCGCCATCGAATACGCGGTGCACATGCGGCGCTTTCCACAATTCCGCATGATGGATCGCATGCTGGCACGCGGCCTCATCTCCCCCGCCCATATCGACAAACTGGCGGAAGTCATCGCCGGTTTTCACCAGGCGCTGCCACCAGCCGCAGCAGACTCACCGCATTGCGCGACAAGCGCAATCGAACTTGCAGCGGAGCAGAACTTCACGCCCCTGCCGCAGATGCTTGATACACCGGGCGATCTGGCGATGCTGCAAGCCGTGCACGAAGCCAGCGTGCTGGAGTTTTCCGCCTGCAAGCCGTTGTTCCGGCAACGCGCGGCAGGGGGATGCATTCGCGAGTGCCACGGCGACCTGCATCTCGGCAATATCGTGCTGCTGGACGATGTGCCCACCCCTTTCGACTGCATCGAGTTCAGCGCTGCATTGCGTTGGATCGATGTGATCAGCGAGATCAGTTTCACGGTCATGGATTTGTTGCGGCGCGGACAGCCGCGGCTGGCGTGGCGCCTGCTCAACGCCTATCTGGAAATCACCGGCGATTTTTCCGGTGTCGGCGTGCTGCGCTTCTATCTCGGCTATCGCGCGATGGTGCGCGCCAAAATTGCCGCGATTCGGGCCCGTCAGCGCGGCGCAAGAATTAAAAGGGGGTTGAAATCCTGCCTCGGATATCTGCGCCTGGCACATAGCTGCCTGACCAGGCGGCGTTCCGCGCTGATTATCACCCACGGTTTGCCAGGTTGCGGCAAGAGCACGGTCGCGCAAATCGCGCTTGAGCGACTGGGCGCGATCCGCATCCGTTCGGATGTCGAGCGCAAGCGGCTATTCGGTTTGACACCCCTGGCCGACAGCAAGGCGGAGAACGGAGCCGACATCTATAGCGAAAAGGCGACACAACGCACCTATGCACGCATGCAAGAATTGGCGCGCGGCGTTCTCGCAGCCGGATTCCCCGTGATCGTTGATGCCGCGTTCATCCTGCATTCCGAACGGGACAGATTCCGCGCGCTGGCGCAGGAACTTGATGTGCCGTTCGTCATCGCCAGCGTGCAGAGCAACGCGAGCTTGCTTGCGGAACGGCTTGCACTGCGCAGCAGACAACGCAACGATGCCTCCGAAGCCGACCTCACCGTATTGAAAAAGTTGCAGGAATTTCATGAGCCGCTCAATAGCGAGGAACTGAATACAGCCGTGACTTTTGTCAATGACGGCAATATAGCCGCACTACAGGCTGCGGATGAAGCATGGAAGTCGCTAGAGGCATATCTGGTTTGATTCCGCTCCTTCCTCCTGCAAGATGGGGGGAACCGGGAATACCCCGCCGCAAAAAGTCGCCGCCACTGCGGCGCTGCCCACGCCGGCCTGACGCGCGGTCAGATGAGATTGCGCTGTCTGTCTTCGGCATTGGGTTCCACATATACCGGCTTGATGTAAAGCAAATCGGTGGCGTGCTCCGTTCAGGCCAGCGCTAGCGCAAGCAGAACAATCCGCCCCAATGCAGTCTCATGTCAATCCACCGATATCGGAACCTTTGGAGATGGCAAGTCCACCGTCGGGGTAGGCGAAATCTCCTTCTCGCTTTCCACCGTAAACGGGGGCTTCGCCTTGTAAAATAATAGCATCGCAGTCATGCTGCTCGGATAAGTGCGAATCGCGACGTTATATTTCTGGGCGGCCTGAATGTAGCTGTCGCGTGCCACGGTGAAGCGGTTCTCAATGTCCGTCAGTTGGGCCTGAAGGTCGCGGAAATTCTGGTCGGAGCGCAATTTTGGATAATTTTCCGTCACCACCAGCAAGCGGATCAATGCGGATGTCAGATGGCCCTGTGCCGCCTGGTATTGGGCGAACGCTACAGGGTCGTTGAACAGTTCGGGCGTGGCCTGGATACTGCCGATCTTGGCGCGCGCCTCGGTGACGTCCTGTATCGCGCTCGTTTCCTGGGCGGCATAAGCATTGACGATATTGACCAGTTTTGGGACCAGGTCGGCACGCCGCTGGTACTGATTCAGCACTTCCGTCCAACTCGCTTTGATCTGTTGGTCTGTGGTTTGCAATGTGCTGTAGCCGCAACCGCTCAACAATGTCGCCAGTAAAACCATCCACATGATACGCATCTTCAAATCCTCCGAATTCAGGGCAACATTACTTGCAAAAAACTATAGCACTAAACAGCTTGCCCCGCCGCGTAACCTGACGCCCACGCCCACTGGAAATTATAGCCTCCCAGCCACCCGGTGACATCCACCACCTCACCGATGAAATACAGGCCGGGAACTTCGATGCACTCCATGGTCTTGGATGACAACGCACGCGTATCAATCCCGCCGCAAGTCACTTCAGCCTTGCCATATCCCGCCGTGCCGGACGGAATGACCTGCCAGTCATGCAATTGCGCGGCGATCAGCTTGCGCTCTTTGTCGTTATATTGGTTGAGCGGTTTATTCTCCAACTTCTTGTGTGCGGTCAGCTCTGCACACCACACCTCCGAAAAACTTTTCGGAAACCACTGGATCAGGTAATTGCTCAGCAGCTTCTTGCTGGTCTTCTGTTCGGCAAGCAAAGCCTGCATATCGAGATCCGGCAGCAGGTTGATGTGCAGCGCTTCACCGTGCTGCCAATACGAAGAAATCTGCAAAATGGCCGGGCCGCTCAGGCCGCGATGGGTGACCAGCAGGTTTTCCCGGAACGATTGCTTGCCGAAGCTCACCACTGTATCCAGCGAGACGCCGGTCAGGTCGGCATAGGGCTTCCAGTCGTCCGGTGCAAAAGTCAGCGGCACCAGGCCGGGCTTGAGCTTGGTAATGGGTATGCCGAACTGTTCCGCGACGTGATAACCATACGGGGTCGCACCGATCTTGGGAATGGACAGACCGCCGGTGGCGATCACCAGCGATGCAGCGTTGAATTCCCCGCGCGAGGTGCTGACATGGAAACGGTGCTTTTGTTGCTTAGTCTCGCCGTCTTCAGGTTCGGGAGAATAATTGATCTCGCTGACCTCGCAGTTCATGAAGCGTTTCACGCCCGCCGCTTCACATTCGCCTCTCAGCATCGCGATCACCGCTTCCGACTCGTCGTCACAGAACAATTGCCCGAGTGTCTTCTCGTGGAAACCGATGTTGTGCTTTTTCAGCAGTTCGATAAAATCCTGCGGCGTGTAGCGCGCCAGCGCCGAACGGCAAAAGGCCGGGTTGGCGGAAATGAAGTTTTCCGGCCGGGTGTTGATGTTGGTGAAGTTGCAGCGCCCTCCGCCGGAGATGCGGATCTTCTCCGCAAGCTTTTTTGCATGATCGAGCAGCACCACTGAGCGACCGCGCTGCCCGGCCTGCATTGCACACATCAGGCCTGCCGCGCCGGAGCCGATAATAATCACATCTGTTTTCATATTTTTTCCGTAAAGCTCATAACGAGCATAGTTTAATGAGCGTATTTTTTGACGAAAGCCGACACTGCATCGCGGTATTCTATCCAGCCTATCGTAGCGCTGTTGCTGTGATCACCGCCCTTGATCAAGATGAGCGTTTTGGGCTGCGGCGCGGCATCATACAGCTGCTGTGCCATCCGGACCGGAACCAGGTGATCCCAGGTGCCGTGGATCAGCAGCACGGGAATTTTCAACCGGGATATTTTTTTCAGAGAGTCGAAACGCTGGTTCAGCAGCAAATTCACCGGCAAATAGTCGTATTTGAGTTCACCCATCGCCACCATCGAGGTAAAAGTGCTTTCGGTGATCAGCCCCGCCGCCTCGGGATGATGCACCGCCAGATCGATTGCAATCGCCCCGCCCAGCGAATGCCCATAAATAAAAGCTTGCCCGGGTTTCACGCCGCGCACCTTGATCAGATATTGCCAGGCCGCTTCGGCATCCTGATACACTTTGGCCTCGCTGGGCTTGCCGCCGCCGCTACTGCCATAGCCGCGATAATCGGTCACCAGCACGTTGTAACCAAGCATATGCAGGTGCAGGGTATGTTCCAGATGATCTGAGATGTTGCGGTCATTGCCGTGCAGATAAAGAAAGCTCGGCGCACTGGCATGTGTAGCGGGAACCCACCAGGCTTCCAATTCCCCCTTGTCCGCCCCGCTGCCCACCGGGATGCGCAGTTCTTCGAATTTCATACCCAACCGATCCGGCGTGGTTTGCAGCGGCAATTCCGGTTCGAAAATATGATCACGCTGTGTCGCCCACATATAAGCGCAACCGGCTATATACAGAACAGCAACGGCTGCCACGCTGATCGAGATTCGGCGAGTCCAGCCGATGGTCAAGCTGCCCCCTCCAGACTTTTCCACAAACACCCGCCCTTGCTGGCCTTGTCGATGTCGGCGAGTTGCTGTTCGTGCTCGGCCAGTTCCCCGGCACTGGGCTGCAACACACGCAGCTTGGGGCGTGCCGCATCCGTGCTCAACACGGCGAGTTTGCGCGCCACAGGCACATCGTCACCGAGCAGGCTTTCCTGTCCGCGCGTCAGCGCGAAATACACTTCGGCGAGCAACTCGGTATCGAGCAACGCACCGTGCAGGCTGCGATGCGCGTTGTCAATTTCATAGCGGCCGCACAGCGCATCCAGACTGTTCTTCTTGCCCGGATGCATTTCGCGCGCGACCTTGAGCGTATCGATTACCGCGTTTTGCAACGGCGGCATCCCGATCAATTCCAGTTCACGATTGAGAAAGCCGATGTCAAACGGCGCATTGTGGATGATCAGCTCGGCATCCTCGATGAACTCGAGAAAGCTTGCCGCAATGTCGGCGAACTTCGCCTCGTTCTGCAGACGCTCGTAGGTCAGACCGTGCACCGCCACCGCGCCCGCCTCGATCTCGCGTTCGGGATTGAGATAGCGATGGAAACGGCGCAGCGACACCTTGCGTCCGTCCAGCTCGATCGCCGCCAGCTCGATGATGCGATGCCCCTGCCTGGGATCCAGGCCGGTGGTTTCGGTGTCCAGCACGATCTTACGCATGGTCTTCACCCGCAGGAAGGCCGGCCATGATAGTTTCGGAAACCATTTCCACACCGCGATTTGCCAGTTCATCGGCGCGCTCGTTGCCATCGTGTCCGGCATGTCCCTTGACCCATATCCACTCGACCTTGTGCTGGGTCGCCAGCGCATCCAGTCGGCGCCACAGGTCTTCGTTCTTGACCGGCTTCTTGTCGGCAGTCTTCCAGCCGCGCAGTTTCCAGTTGTGTATCCAGGTACTGATGCCCTGCTGCACATATTTCGAGTCGGTATGCAGCCGCACATGGCAATGCCGCGTCAAGGCTTCCAGCGCGGCAATCGCGCCCATCAGTTCCATGCGGTTGTTGGTGGTGTGCGCTTCGCCGCCGAACAGCTCGCGTTCCTTGCCCTTGCTGCGCAGCAGCGCGCCCCATCCGCCCACGCCGGGATTGCCCTTGCATGCGCCATCGGTAAAAACTTCAATCGGTTCATTGCTCATTTCGGATCCGTCTCGTTACGCTGTGTGATCTTGTTGTTCAACTTCGGCGCGGCCGGCAACAGCTTGCCCACCAGTCCCTCTTTCCACTTCGGCTTGATCAGCCGCATGCCGTGCACGCGCTTGATCGCATGCACAAAATATACCCCGCCGCTCACCGCCCACCAGCGATCGCCGGCCATTTCCATGAAGGCGAAGCGTTCCAGCCATTTGCTCTGGTGAAACGGCGGTGCATAAGCTGCAAAACGGGTTCCCGCCACCTCGAAGCCCAGCAATGCCAGCCAATCCTTGATGCGATGCAGCGCGATGAATTGGCCTTGCCAAGGATAACCCTGCCGCCTGCCCAGTGCGCGATGCAATCCCCACAAACTGTGCGGATTGAAGCCGCTGATGATCAGATTGCCTTCCGGCCTCAGCACCCGGGCCGCCTCGCGCAATATCTGGTGCGGATAGGCGGCGAATTCCAGCGTGTGCGGCAACACCACCAGATCCATGCAGTCGCTGTCGAAGGGTAGCTCGGTACAAATCAGGCGCACCTCCGACACGTTACCAGCGGAGTCAGCCGATTGCGGGAGGAAGTGCGATGCGGGGGCTCCCGAACCAGAAGGCTCCGCCACACCGTGTCGTACCCGCACCGCGTTCCCCGCCTGGTTTCCACCGCTGATATGCAACGGTATTCGGCTGCTATGCAAAAAGTCATGCTCGGGCAAACCCAATTGCAACGCGTTGTAGCCGAACATATCGCTAACTGTGCGGTCGAAATGAGCGCGTTCACGCGCCAGCACATAGTCGCCCTGCGGAGTGGCGAACCATTCGCTCAAACTTTTTGCAGTTGGCTTACAATTAGGCATCGTTCGACTTCCATTTACTCCATGTTCGACATCACCGCCATCCCCGCCCTGCAGGACAACTACATCTGGGCCATACACGACGACCGGCACGCTGTCGTGGTCGACCCCGGCGATGCGACTCCGGTTCTGGCCTTCCTCGATGCGCAGGGATTGCGGCTGGATGCGATCCTGTGTACCCACCGCCACCACGACCACATCGGCGGCATCGCAGAATTGCGCGAAGTATACAACGTGCCGGTGTATGGGCGGCGACATCCGAACAATCCGCACATCACCGATGAACTGCGCGAGGGTGACAAGCTAAAGCTGGAAGGGCTTGGCACCCAGTTCGACATCATCGAAATTCCCGGGCACGTCGTCGATCACATCGCGTTTATCGCGCCGGGGGTCGTATTTTGCGGAGACGTGCTGTTCGGCGGAGGCTGCGGCAGGAATTTCGAGGGAACCCCGGCGCAACTGCACCATTCCCTGCAGCGCCTGGCACAGCTTCCCGACACGATCCGCGTATACTGCGCCCACGAGTACACCGCCGCCAACCTGCGCTTCGCGCTGGCCTGCGAACCGGATAACCCCGCCGTAAAACAGCGCATCGCAACCACCCAACAGTTGCGCGCGGCAAACCAGACCACCCTGCCCTCCACAATCGCGCTGGAAAAAGCCACCAATCCGTTTCTGCGCTGCACCCAGCCGGAAATTATCCGCACCCTGCAGCAGCGCGGCCTGACCGACACCAGTGAGCGTGGTGTCAGTGAACTGGGCATATTCACTGCCATGCGCGAGTGGAAAAATCATTTCTGATTGCGGCAAGAGGCGTTCTGGGATATTCTGCGCGCCCTTCGGAGAGGTGGATGAGTGGTTTAAGTCGCACGCCTGGAAAGCGTGTTCAAGGTAATACCCTGACGGGGGTTCGAATCCCCCCCTCTCCGCCAAATCAATAAGTTACGATTGCTTCCCGATGCTTTAGGTGGCTTTCGCTGACCGCCGTTTACTCAAGATTGCCTGGTTCACTACGCCAAAATTACGCCAAAACCCTATAATATTGTCGGGAATAATCGAGAAAGACCGTTCCAGCAGCAAGCCAAAGTCATTAAAAGTTAAGCAAGCACTGTCGCGTCCACTATTCAAAAGCTCTAAAGTCTAAGCCTATAATCTGGCATCGGCGTTACTCATCCGCGCGGCATCATGGAAGGATGCGATGGCGATATTTCTCAAGGACGGAACGGTGATACCGCCGGCACTTCATCCATTTGTCTGCGCACAGATGCGCCGATGAAGTCGGCAAACGGCTCGATATTGCCATTCACGCTGGCCTGTTCAAGCGAGGCCATGTAGCTGTCTCGATCATCAACATGGATGACCGTCCACGGGTATCCTCCGGACGCGAGCATTGAATTCATCAGG
>DATKVR010000029.1:0-21360 GCA_035529955.1 Gallionella sp. | reverse complement strand
GATATGCCGAGCGGTTGCTATGGCCATATCTGGCGGATAACGTTGATTGCATAAACTAACGATGCGGGTATCACGGTTATGATGACACTTGATCACGTTTGGATCTGATGACTATTTTGGTCTTGCCCTGTCTGCGATTGGTATCGATCAACCATGTAAAGCTATTGTTGGTGGTGATGCTCTGCTCGTTTCTGACTCCGGAACTGGCACTGGGCAAAGGCAGCAGTATCCCCGCAGTCAATTTGACCGCGCCCGAAACGGTTCGCGCGATACTGGCGAAGTATTTCATTATTCCCGATACCGTGCTAAAGAATGAAAACGAGCGTGCCATCTTCATGCGCCGCGCACAGCGCGAGATTCCGGAATTGCTGGCGACCGAGGGATATTTTTCCAGCAAAGTGCTATTACGCTCCGTCACGCCGGCCGGTGTGCTGGAATTGGAAGTGATACCGGGTCAGCGTACCGTGGTTACTGAAGTGAAGATCGAATTCCGCGGCGATCTGTCGCTTTCACAGAATGACGCGCGGATGAAACAACTGCGTGCTGAGTGGTTATTGCAGCCGGGAATGCCATTCCGATCGACTGATTGGGATGAGGCGAAAGCCAATCTTCTTGCGCAAGTAGCGAGCCGGGATTATGCCGCCGCGCGCCTGGTCGACAGTTCCGCTCAAGTGGATCCGGCCAAAGCCGGCGCAAGTTTGCATGTCGTGGTGGATTCAGGCCCGCGTTTCCTGTTCGGTGATTTGCAGATAACCGGTCTGGAACGCTATGAAAAATCGCTGGTTAGCCGACGCGTAGGCTTCAGTCCCGGCCAGCCTTATGATCGAAAACGGTTGCTGGCGTTTCAGAACCAGCTGCAAAACATGCCCCAATTCAGTTCGGTGACCGTCAGTTTTGACACCAATATCGCCGGAAACAATGCCGGGCCGCTGACCGTTCCGGTCAAGGTACATATTGTCGAAGCGCAATCGCGCAAGCTATCGCTGGGTATCGGCTATAGCACCAACAATGGCGTGCGCAACCAGGTCAATTACCAGAGCTACAATTTCCTTAATCAGGCATGGACACTCAACGGTGCATGGGTTTTCGAGCAGAACAGCCAGACATTAACGGCATTAGTCGACACGCAGCCCAATCCGCTGGGCTACCATTTGACCTGGAATGCCAGCGGTGAAAAAACGCAGATACAGGGTCTGGATACGCGGACTTATAAAATTGGGGCAACACGCAGCCGCACCCTGTTTGACATCGAAACCGGCATCGGCCTGAACGGGCAAAGGGAACAGCAAATACCGCTGGGTGGTATCAGCGAGTCGGTTCAGGCACTGGTGCTTGACTGGCATTGGAATCGTCGCGCGGTGGACAACCCGTTGTTCCCGATGTCGGGCTCACTGACCCAGTTGCTTGTAGGCGGGGCGAGCAAGTCTGCATTGTCGGACCAGGACTTTGTGCGCAGCTATTTTCGTCAGCAGGTATGGCTTCCCCTGGGTGAACGCGACGTGGTCACGCTGCGCGTCGAGGGCGGTTACACCGCCGCCACCTCCCGTGTTGGCATACCGCAGGACTACCTGTTCCGCGTTGGCGGTACGCAGACCGTGCGCGGTTTTGCATATCAGAGCCTGGGCGTCATTGAAGGCAATGCGGTGGTCGGCGGACGGGTGATGGCAACCGGCAGCGCCGAATATACCCATTGGTTCGGCAAGTTCGGGGCCGCATTATTCATGGATGTCGGCGGAGCGGCCGACGTGTTGTCCCAACTGCGCATGTCGCAGGGTTATGGTATCGGTGCTCGCTGGCGCAGTCCGGTCGGACCGCTGGCGCTGGATTTTGCGCGCGGCAAGGGTCAGCCGGGCATCCGCATTCATTTTTCCGTCGCGGTGGCATTCTGATGGGGAATGTTGCGACAAGAACATCACGCCGCCAAAAATGGCTGGTTATCGTGTTGACTCCTTGCCTGTTTTTTGCAGGCGGTGCGACGTGGCTGGTTGCTTCCAGTTCCGGCCTGCAGTGGTTGACCGGTGTCATTGAACATCAAAGCGGGGACAAGCTCAGTGCGCAAGGCATAAGCGGCTCGTTGTTTGCTTCATTCGGCATGCAACAGCTGGTACTGCATGGCAAGGGATGGCGTATCACCCTGCATGATGCACAAATACAATGGCAGCCTGCCGCATTATTGCGCGGCGAACTGAAGGTGTTGCGCCTGGGGGTAAGGCAAGTCGAGGTGTTGTCCTTGCCATCGGGCCAGACCCCCGTTTTGCCGAACAGCCTGGGCTTGCCACTGACGGTGAACGTGTCAGAGATGAAACTCGACACGCTGAGCATCATCAGCAAAGAGGGCGCTGCCCCCGATTTTGTGGCAAGCAATATCGAAGCGCGCTTCCTGGGAGATGCACAGCACCTGCAGTTGCAGAAGCTGCGTGCCGATCTGCCGGCCGGTGAATTCGCAGGCTCCGCTGAAATCGCGCCAACAAAACCTTACGTGCTGAAAGCGCAAGCCTCGCTGGATACAGCCATGCAACTTTCCGGACGGTCGCAGCACCTGCATTTCGCCGCCGAAGCCGGCGGTGATCTGCAACACATCGTCGTCAAGCTCGACGGCAATGGTGCAGGGGTGAGTGTCAACGGTACGGCCCAGCTCGCGCCGTTCTCTGCCGCACCGGTCAGCCGATTGCAACTCGCATTCAGCGGGTTGGATGCGGGGCGGTTGTTCGACGGCGCCCCGCCTGCGCTTGTTTCGGGCAGCGCCGATCTGCGAGGCACACCGGGCGGCGAGTTGGAAGGCACTTTGCAAGTGCGCAACGCACATGCGGCAGCGCTGGACCGGAACGGTTTGCCTGTGCGCGGCGTGACGGCACAGGTACGATTATCCTCGTCACTTTGGCAGCTGCAGAAACTGGATGCACATCTGCTGGGTGACAGCCATATAACCGGGGCGGTGTCCTGGGAACGGCTGAAAGGCAAGCTGAATGCACAGCTGAAAGTGCGCAATCTTGATCCCGGGGCGATCGACACGCGGCTGCCAAGCGGACAATTTCAAGGGGATATTACACTCGGCAACCGGCATGCGATAGTTGCACTACATGGCGGAACGATTGATGCGTTTGGCGAACTCGATCTGCACGGCGACCATGTCGAGCTCTCCAGCCTGCGCGTGGCGCACGGCAAGACCGTGCTTACCGGCCATGGACAATTGGCTCTGGACAGAAGACGCACGTTTCGCTTCTCCAGCCAATTGAGCAAGCTGGATCTTTCCGAGTTCGCCGCAGCCCCTGCCACCGATTTGAATGTTGGACTGGACATATCCGGCACACTTTCACCGCAAACCCAGGGCACGTTGCAGCTCGATATGTCCCACAGTCGTTTTGCGCAATACGACATCAGCGGCAAGGGTCATCTCGAATTTTCCGGAATGCGGCGCGCTACAGGCGCGCTGGCATTGCGTATGGGTGAAAATCATCTCGATCTGAAAATAACCCACGGCACACAGGCAGACCTGGCACAACTGACTTTTGATGCGCCCAGGCTTGAGCAATTAGGCAAGGGAATGGGCGGACAGCTGGCGGGGCATGCCGTACTGTCCGGCAGCATTGCGCGGCCAAGACTACGGTTCTCCGCCCAGGGGAAAAACCTCACGCTACCCGGCGGTCAGCGTATCGCAACACTCGATGGCAGCGGCGATCTGGCATCAGCCAATTTGCAAATGAATCTGGGCATGACGGGATATCAGGGTAGCGGCACGGTGAATATGCCGGAAGCCAGCCTCGAGTTACAGGGCAATAGGACGCACCACATACTGAGCGCCTCTGCCCGCATCGCCCAGGGTCAGGACGCATCCGGGGAGCTGATGCTGAAAATGGACGGTGGTTTCAGCGACCCCGCACAGGGCTGGAAAAAAATTCAATGGCAAGGCAACATTGATGCGCTTTCCGCGCGGGGCATACTGCCGTTCCACTTGCTTAAGGCTGTGCCGTTGACGCTGGCAATGAATTCGATCGATCTCGGCAGGGCAGATGCGGCTTTTGCCGGCGGCCAAATCGAAGTTTCCGGCATGCAATGGACACCGCAACGCTGGCATAGCACCGGGCACTTCAGCGGCCTCAACGTGCGCGCGGTGAACATGCAGAATAACCAACCCTTGCCGGATCAATCCGGTTACATGCAAGCATTCGATAGCATACGAGTCGGCGGTGCATGGGACGCGACGGCCGATGCGCACCTTCATGGCCAGTTCAATATCCATCGTGAAAGCGGCGACTGGATGGTGGGCAATACAGGCAAACCGCTGGGATTGAGCGACCTGCAACTGTCTGTGCGTGCGGAGCAGGATCAATTGCATGCCCAGCTGGAGGTCAGCGGCAAGCATCTCGGCGAGGTGAAGTTTCAGGCCAGCATGCCACTGGCGCGCACCGAAACCGGCTGGACCATCCTGCCTAAAGCTCCGCTTGCCGGACACCTGCATCTGCACTCGGATGACCTGTCCTGGCTCGGCCCGATACTGGACAGCAACCTGCAAAGCGGCGGAAGACTGAATCTCGATGCCGATCTGACCGGCACGCTGGCGTATCCCCGCTTGCGGGGCGAGGCGCAGGGCGACGCGTTGAGTGTGGCTTTTCTGAATCAGGGAATCCGCCTGGAACAAGGCGAATTGAAAGCACGCTTTGATTCGGATGCCGTGCATATCGATCGCCTGGTCTTCTCGGCCCCCTACCAGGCTTCGCCGCGCGACAATTTGCTCGCGGACTATCGCTTGCCCGCCGGTTCAGGCAAGTTGAGTGCAAGCGGGCAGATCGATCTGAAAGGTGATAGCAGCGATCTGAAAATCACCGCGGAGCGCTTGCCATTGGCACAACGCGCTGACCGCTGGATCATCGTATCGGGAACGGGGCATGCCCGTTATGCCCATAAAGTACTGATGCTGGATGGCAACATCCGGGCCGATGCCGGTCTGATCAATCAGCCGGTCACCGATCGCCCCAGCCTTTCCGAAGACGTGCATATCGTCGGACAGGGACCTGCCAGCCGGGTGGGACCGCCCACCCGGGTGAATGCCATACTGGATTTGGGCGATCACTTCTATATACGTGCATCGGGATTCGAGGGGCGTTTGGCCGGTCAGCTCAATATGCACGGCGAACCGGGTGAGCTGATGCACGTGACCGGCAGTATCGCTGCACAGGACGCGGTGTTCAATGCCTATGGTCAGAGCTTGCAGGTGGAACGCGGCATCGTCAATTTCCAGGGGCCGCTGGATGATCCGGGGTTGAACATCCTCGCGGTGCGCCCCGGCCTGGCTGTCGTAGCGGGCGTAGAGGTAACCGGAACGGTGCGCCATCCGACTGTGCGTTTGGTATCCACACCCAATGTGCCCGATGCGGAAAAATTGTCCTGGATCGTATTGGGGCGTGTGCCGGATACCAGCGGGGTAGATTCCGCTTTGCTGCTTGCCGCTGCCGGCAGCATACTGGGCGGGCAGTCCGGCGGACAGCTGGGCAAGTCACTGGGCATCGATGAAATTTCCCTGAGCCAGCAGACAGGGTCGGATTCCCAGCCGATCCAGAAAGTGACGGTTGGCAAGCAGTTGTCTACGCGAGCCCGTATCAGTTACGAACAAAGCCTGAATGAAGTTGGCAGCACGACCATATTTACCTACACGCTGACCCCGCGCATTTCGATTGTTACCCACACCGGCACTGAAGATGCGCTGGACGTACTCTATACCTTCCGATTCTATTAATCGGATAGGCTGTGCCTGAAATGGATACGGCGGGATCAACTTTGAGCAAATCCGATATGGGATGCACTTGCGCTATAATCCGCACAGTTCCTGATCAGATAACGGATAGTAGCGCGGGCGTTTAATTCATTTCCAAAACCATGGCAAAAAGTACCACCTATATTCTGCAGGTCAGGCCCAGGATTCCCGCGCGTCTGGCGCGTCTCGACGAACTCGCAAACAATCTTTGGTACAGCTGGGACCGCCCCACCCGGGCGTTGTTTGCCCGTTTGCATCCGGGTTTGTGGAAGGCCACCGGGCAAAGCCCGAAGGCATTCTTGAAGCGTGTGGACGAGCAGCGTCTGCTGGACGCATCGGAAGACCAGATATTCATCGGCAATCTGAACCGTGTATTGGCGGCCTACGATACCTACCACGATGATTATGTGCCTGCCAGCGGCTCGGAATGGCTGCGCAAGGATGATCTGGTCGCCTACTTCTGTGCCGAATTCGGTTTCCATGAAAGCTTTCCGATTTACTCGGGTGGGTTGGGCATCCTGGCCGGGGACCACTGCAAGGCGGCGAGCGATTTGCGTCTGCCGTTCATCGGTGTCGGTTTGCTGTACCGCCAGGGCTATTTTCACCAAACCATAGACGCCGACGGGAACCAGATCGCCACCAACAGCGATTCCAGCTTTGAAGATATGCCCATTATCCCTTCAAAATTAGCGGACGGTTCGGAAGCCTGCACCTCGCTCGATTTGCCGGGACGCACACTCAATATCAAGATATGGCAAGCCAGGATCGGACATATCACGCTGTATTTGCTGGATACCGACCTGGCGAGCAATAGCCCGCATGACCGCGATATCACGCACCGTCTTTATGGCGGCGACAAGGTAATGCGGATGGAGCAGGAAATCGTGCTGGGTATCGGCGGGGTGCGTGCGCTGCAGGTGCTGGGGTTGAAACCGACTGTTTGGCACATCAATGAAGGGCACGCGGCATTTCTGGTACTGGAGCGGATCCGGCAAAAAATCACCGAATCAGGTTTGGATTTCGCATCGGCGCTTGAGCATGTGGCGGTCAATACCGTATTCACCTCGCATACGCCGGTGCCCGCCGGACATGACCATTTCGACGAAAGCATGGTTCAGGCTTACTTCGAACACTACTACCCGGAGCTCAAGCTGAGCCGCGATGAATTTCTGCAACTGGGCCGCGCCACGGATAGTCAGGATTTCAATATGACCGCATTGGCGATACACGGAACTCGCTTTCACAATGGTGTATCGCGTATCCATGGCCAAGTGTCATCCAGAATTTGCGCAACGATGTGGCCGGAAATCGATGCCATCGACAACCCGATGACCTATGTCACCAATGGCGTGCATGCGCCGACCTTCCTGGCGTCCGAGTGGATAGAAGTGCTTGAACGCCACCTCGGACTTGAATGGAGCGCCCAAATGAACGACGTGGAATTCTGGGAACGGGTGCAGAATATACCCGACCACCTGTTCTGGAGTGTGCGCCAGTCGCTGAAAGCCAAAATGTTGAATATGGTGCGCGAACGCATCAGCGCCCAGCACTTCCGCAATCACGGCTCCGAGGCGCATCTTGACCGCCTGCTCAAGTACGTCAATCCGGAAAATCCGAACATCCTCACCATCGGCTTCGCGCGACGCTTTGCCACCTACAAACGTGCCACCATGTTGTTTGGCGATCTCGATTGGCTGCGCGAAATCCTGCACAACGCGGAACGCCCCGCGGTGTTCATCTTTGCCGGCAAAGCGCATCCGGCAGACATACCCGGACAGGATCTGATCCGCCGCATCACCCAGATTTCCAAGATGCCGGAATTCGTCGGCAAGATCCTGATGGTGGAAGGATACGATCTTGCCCTGTCGCGCAAACTGGTTTCCGGTGTGGACGTCTGGTTGAACAACCCGTTGTATCCGCTTGAGGCGAGCGGCACATCCGGCATGAAGGCGGGTATGAATGGCACGATCAACCTGTCGGTACTGGATGGCTGGTGGGGCGAGAGCTACGACGGCAAGAACGGCTGGGCGATCAAGCCGGTATCGGAAGCATTGGGCGAAGAAGTGCGCACGCGCGAGGAAACCCGCACACTTTATGAATTGTTGCAGGATCAGGTCGTCCCGCTTTACTATGGTCACGGCAAGATGGGCTTCTCGACCAACTGGGTCAAAATGGCCAAATGTTCGATGGCGACCATCATGCCGCGCTTCAATTCCAAGCGCATGGTGGGTGAATATCTTGCCAAATGCTACCTTCCCGCCAGCCAGCAACATCGTCTGTACAATCAAAATCAATCCGAAAATGCCCGCCTCGTTGCCGCATGGAAAGCGCGTGTTCATCACGCCTGGTCGGGCGTTGCGCTGCAGCGTCTGGATAGCGAGCGGATGGAAATCAATTACGGCGAAAGTTTGCGCTTTGAAGTCGGGGTCAAACTGAATGGCCTCAATCCCGACGACGTGGTGGTGGAGTTGTTGATCGGTTTGCATACAAAACACGAAAAATTGCAGAGTTCACGCCGTTACCGTTTTGAAGCTACCGGCACGATGACCGAAGCGGGCGAGAACATATTTGCCCTGGCCGTGAATCCAGAGCAATGCGGCAAGCTGGAATACCATATTCGTACCTATCCATTCCATGAGATGCTGACTCACCCATTTGAAATGGGCATGATGCGCTGGCTGTAAATACGCAATCCGGCATCTAAATCCATGCGTCCCAGATCACTGGCAGCATCAATAACACCCACCGCTCGCCACATTGTGTGAGTGGTCTTGAAAGAAGAATTTTGATGCCCGAATTGAGAGTCCTGTTTGCAACTTCCGAAATCGCTCCCTTGATCAAAACCGGAGGATTGGCCGATGTAAGCGGTGCGTTGCCAGCCGCCTTGCGTGCAATCGGTGTGGATGTGCGCGTGCTGGTGCCGGGTTATAAGCAGGTCATTGAACAGCTGGCGCAACCGCGGATCGTTGCAGCTTTGGAAGATCTGCCGGGTTTTCCCCTCGCCCGGCTGTTGTCCGGCACCATGGCGAACGGTGTTCCGCTACTGGTGCTGGACTGCCCGCTTTTATATCAGCGCGAGGGCGGTCCCTATCAGACTGCCCAGGGCCAGGACTGGGCTGACAACGCATTGCGTTTTGGCATGCTCTCCAAAGTGGCCGCTGTGCTGGGCAGCGATGTATCGCCGCTTGAATGGCATCCCGATCTGGTGCATTGCAACGATTGGCAAACCGGGCTGACCCCCGCATATTTGCATTTCGCGCCGGGTGCAGTGCCCAGCGTGATCGCCATCCACAACATGGCTTTCCAGGGCATTTTCCCCGCCGAGACTGTGCAGCAACTTCACTTGCCACAGTCTTGTTATAGCATCGACGGCGTTGAATTTTACGGCAACATGTCGTTCCTTAAAGCGGGCTTGTTCTACGCCGATCACATCACCACCGTCAGCCCGAATTATGCGGCAGAAATTCAGCAGGAGCCGCTCGGTTTCGGCATGCAGGGTTTGCTGACCGCCCGCCATGGCAGTCTCACCGGCATACTCAACGGTATCGACACGGATGAGTGGAATCCGGCCAACGACCCGTACCTCGCCAAACCCTACAGTAGCGCAAACCTGACCGGCAAGGCTGCCAACAAGAAAGCATTGCAGCGCAAAATGGCGCTGGATATCGAGCCTGATGTGCCCTTGCTCGGCGTGGTCAGCCGCTTCACCGAGCAGAAGGGTTTGGATGTGCTGCTGGAAATCGCACCACTGCTGAATGCATTACCTGTTCAACTGGTCATGCTGGGCAGCGGCGATGCACAGATGCAGAAGGCCGCACTTGACCTGTCCCGTCGCTATCACGGCAAGATAGCCGTGCATATCGGTTTCAGCGAGGAGCTCTCGCACCAGATCGAGGCGGGAGCGGACATATTCGTCATGCCGTCGCGCTTTGAACCTTGTGGCCTGAACCAGTTATACAGTCAGCGTTACGGCACGCCGCCGGTCGTGCATGCGACCGGCGGCCTGGCCGATTCGGTGGTGGATTGCACCCCGGAAACGCTCAGGGACGGCACTGCCAGTGGCTTTGCATTCATCGGCATGACGGCCGAAACCCTGTATGCCACGATACAGCGCGCTGTCAGTCTCTACCAAGACCGGCTCAATTGGAACACGCTGTGCAGCAACTGTATGGCCAAGGACTTCAGTTGGGAGACCAGTGCTGCGGCTTATCGGGCGGTGTACCTGAAAGTGTTGGGATTGCAGGAATAGCGGTGTCACTGGCATCAATATTGCATATTCAAACCTTTTGAAAAGTGACTGTATGGCACACCCGCAGTCGAACAAATCACTTTAATTGAATCGAAAAACTCATGGCATATAAACAAGTAATCAAAAGCACCCCGTCAGACAAGCTCACCGCATTGCCGGCACTGGGGATGGACCCGGGCAGTATCGCACATGATTTTCGGCGATATTTCAGCCACACGCTCGGGCGTGACAAAAATTGCAAATCCGTCCATTACCTTTATACCGCGCGGGCTTTTACGCAACGCGACCGGTTGATGGAGCGCTGGAAAAACACCCATTACGCATACGACGAAGCCAACAGCAAGCGGGCTTACTATTTGTCGCTGGAGTTCCTGATGGGCAGGGCGCTCGGCAATGCGATGCTCAATCTCGGCAACCAGGACGAAACCACGCGTGCGATGTTTGAACTCGGCATCGAACTGGAAGAAATCGCGGAGCGCGAACAGGATGCGGGGCTGGGTAATGGCGGCTTGGGTCGCTTGGCCGCTTGCTTCCTCGATAGCTGCGCCACTATGCAATTGCCGGTGACCGGTTACGGTATTCGTTATGAATACGGGATGTTCCGCCAGCATATCGAAAACGGAAACCAGGTCGAGGAACCCGATCACTGGCTCAGGGACGGCAATCCATGGGAACTGGAACGCCCCGAGTTCACCTGTCGGGTTCGTTTCGGTGGCTACACCGAGCGCTATCACAACCATAGCGGGGAATTGTGCGTACGCTGGGCAGGCACACGAAACGTGCTTGCGGTGCCCTACGATGTGCCCGTGCCGGGTTACCGCAATGGAACGGTGAATACCTTGCGGTTATGGCATGCGGCCGCAACCGACGAGTTTGACCTGGGTGAATTCAACGCGGGCAGCTATACCGAATCGGTCGCCGACAAGAACGATGCCGAGCACATTACCATGGTGCTCTACCCGAACGATGCCAGTGAAAACGGCAAGGAATTGCGCCTGCGCCAGCAGTATTTCCTGGCCTCGGCGAGCCTTCAGGATATTTTGCGGGACTGGGTAGACCGGCACGGCAAGGATTTCAGCGACTTCGCGGCCAAGAATCACTTCCAGCTCAACGATACCCACCCGACCTGTGTCGTGCCGGAGCTGATGCGGCTGTTGATCGACGAGCAGGGTTTGTCATGGGACCAGGCCTGGGCGATCACCAGCAGCACCGTCGCCTATACCAACCACACCCTGCTGCCCGAAGCGCTGGAAAAGTGGCCGGTGCGGATATTCGGCAGTCTGTTGCCGCGCCTGCTCGAGATCATCATGGAAATCAATGCGCGCTATCTGACCGATGTGTCGCGGCGCTGGCCCGGCGACACGGAGCGCCTGAGGCGCATGTCCATCATCGAGGAGGGAATGGAATCCCAGATCCGGATGGCCTATCTGGCCATCGTCGCCAGTTTTTCGGTGAATGGCGTCGCCGCGCTGCATTCGCAGTTGCTGGAACAAACCCTGTTCCGCGATTTTTACGAGCTGTGGCCCAAAAAGTTCAACAACAAAACCAACGGTGTCACCCAGCGCCGCTGGCTCGCCTGGGCCAACCCCTCGCTGGGCAAGTTGATCACCGAAAAGATCGGTGACGGCTGGATCACCGATCTCGCCCAGTTGAAGCGGCTTGCGCCTTATGCCGACGATCCGGCATTCAGGATGCGATGGAACGAAGCGCATCAAATCAACAAGGCACGCCTTGCCGCGCTGGTAACGCAGGATTGCGGCGTCACCTTCGATACCCGTGCGCTGTTCGACGTTCAGGTCAAGCGCATCCATGAATACAAGCGCCAGCTGTTGAATGTCCTGCATGTGATCCATCTCTATGACCGGATCAAGCGCGGCGACACGGCCAACTGGACGCCGCGCTGCGTGCTGATCGGCGGCAAGGCGGCTCCGGGTTACGTGATGGCCAAGAACATCATCAAGCTGGTGTGCAATGTCGCAAATGTCATCAACAGCGATCCGGCCGTTGGCGATTTGCTCAGGGTGGCGTTCATCCCCAACTATCGCGTGACCGCGATGGAAATCATCTGTCCGGGAACCGACCTGTCCGAGCAGATTTCCACGGCCGGCAAAGAGGCCTCGGGCACCGGCAACATGAAGTTCATGATGAACGGTTCCCTCACCATCGGCACGCTGGATGGTGCCAACATCGAGATGCGCGAGGAAGTCGGTGATGATAATTTTTTCCTGTTCGGGCTGACGGCCGAAGAAGTGGAGGCGCGAAGGGCAGCGCACAATCCGGAAATAATCATCGAGGCCGACCAGGACCTGCGCCGGGTAATGCAACTGCTGGGATCCGGGCATTTCAACCAGTTCGAACCGTATATTTTCGACCCCATCATCCGCTCCCTGACCTCGCACGGCGATTACTGGATGACGACAGCCGATTTTCGCAGCTACGTCGATGCGCAACAACGTGCGGCAGATGCGTTCCGTAATCCGGAGCAATGGACGCGCATGAGCATCCTGAACACCGCCGCCAGCGGCAAGTTTTCCAGCGACCGCACCATACGTGAATACAACGAGGAAATCTGGAAGTTGTCGCCGGTAAAGGCGTTTCCGGTGGATTGAGCAATCCGCCTGATGATTCCTAACCTTCGGCGGGCACACAACGAAATGGCAAAATACGAATTTGCCCGACTTCCGCTCACGATATGTTGACCGAGTGTCAGCTTGCCTCATTCTGGAGCAAACCGGTCAATCGCTGCCCCGTTTAAGTGCAAACGGGTGTTTGTTTGGCAGGCATTTTTTTTAACGGGATGAATTGACAGCTTATATCAGGTTGGCACAACCATTGCTGATGCACTGGGCATCATGAAAAATAACAGCAATGCATACGATGAGATGCGTGACAGCGGGGGAAATGTCCGGGACGTTTATCAAACCTTTGCGCATTGGCTGCAATGCACCAATTTTGCAAACCTTTCCCAAAAAACCCGTGAGGCCGAGCTGCTATTCAGGCGTGTTGGCATTACCTTCAATGTTTATGGCGAAGATGCGGGCGCAGAGCGCCTGATACCCTTTGATGTCATTCCGCGCATTTTGTCCGCGACCGAATGGCAGCTTCTTTCTGCCGGTGCCATCCAGCGCGCGCGCACGCTCAACGCTTTCCTGAACGATCTATACCACGGGCAGGAAATCATCAAAGCCGGCATCATACCCGGCAGCATACTGACCAATAAAATGTACCGTCCGGAAATGCAGGGCGTGGATGTGCCGGGCGGCATCTATGCGCATATTGCCGGCATCGACATCGTGCGCACCGGCGAGAATCAGTTCTACGTGCTGGAAGACAATCTGCGCACCCCATCCGGGGTCTCCTATATGCTGGAAGACCGCAAGATGATGATGCGCCTGTTCCCTGAGCTGTTCCGCCGTTATTCTGTCGCTCCCGTCGAGCATTTTCCGCAGGTGCTGCTAAATAACTTGCGCGCTGTCGCACAGCACGGTGTGCTGGATCCGACTGTAGTGCTGCTGACGCCGGGGGCATACAACAGCGCCTATTTTGAGCATGCGTTCCTTGCCCAGCAAATGGGCATCGAACTGGTTGAGGGCCAGGATCTGTTCGTCAAGGGCAACGCGGTGTTCATGCGCACCACTGAAGGCCCAAAGCGTGTGGATGTCATTTACCGACGCATTGACGACGATTTTCTTGATCCGCTGGCATTCCGCAAGGATTCCATGCTGGGCGTGCCGGGTCTGGTTTCGGTCTATTGCAACGGCGGCGTGACATTGGCCAATGCGATCGGCACCGGCATCGCCGATGACAAGTCCATTTATACCTATGTGCCAGAAATGGTGCGATTCTATCTGGGCGAACAGCCGATACTGTCCAACGTCCCGACATACAAGGCCGCCAACGTGGCCGACCGCCAGTACATTCTGGACCATCTGGAACAGCTGGTGGTCAAGGAAGTGCACGGTTCGGGCGGATACGGCATGCTGGTCGGCCCTGCCGCCAGCAAGGCCCAGCTCGATGAATTTCGCGTGCGTATCGCCGCCGATCCGGACAATTACATCGCCCAGCCTACGCTGGCACTGTCCACCTGTCCGACACTGGTGGAGCAGGGCATCGCCCCGCGACATGTCGACCTGCGTCCGTTCGTGCTATCTGGAAAAACAGTCACCCTGATTCCGGGTGCGCTGTGCCGGGTTGCGCTGCAAGAAGGCTCCCTGGTCGTTAATTCCTCGCAGGGCGGGGGTACCAAGGACACATGGGTATTGAACGATGCTGAGTAGAACCGCAGATCATCTTTACTGGATGGCCAGATATATCGAGCGTGCCGAGAATATCGCGCGGGTTCTGGATGTTACCAACCACATGTCGCTGATGCCCAGCGCGTTTCACAATGAGACCGAAAAATGGCGGCCCGCCGTACTGATCGCCGATACCGCAACAGCATTCGAGGACAATTATGGCGGTTACACCGCTGCAAACGTAATCCGGTTTTTGGCACTGGATGAGCGCAATCCATCGAGCATCATTAGCGCGCTCAGCCGCGCCCGCGAAAATGCACGTGCGGTGCGCGCGGCCATGTCCACCGAAATGTGGGAAAACATCAACGCGTTGTGGATCGAGTTCCACGGCATTGCCAGCGAAAGCACGGTGCTGGACAAGCCGGAAGAGTTTTGCGACTGGGTGAAATCCCGCTCGCACCTGTTTCGCGGGGTAACCTACGGCACGATGCTGCGCGACGATGGTTTCAATTTCGTGCGTCTCGGCACCTTTATGGAGCGTGCGGACAATACCGCGCGGCTGCTGGATGTGAAATACCACCTGTTGCTTCCGTCTGCGGCCGATGTCGGCGGTGCGGTGGATTACTACGAATGGAGCGCAATATTACGCTCGGTCAGTGCCCTGGTGTCCTACCAGAAAATATTCAGCGACACGATAGAATCATGGCGCGTGGCTGAATTGCTGGTTCTGCGCCACGACATGCCGCGCTCGCTGCATGCCTGTCTCGATGAAGTGACGCCGATACTCGAACAACTGTGTTCATCCCGGGGCTGGGAGTGCCTGCGGCTTGCCGGCGAACTTCATGCGAGCCTGCACTACGGACGCATGGAAAATATCTTCCAACAGGGCTTGCATGAATTCCTCCAGGAGTTTATTGAACGCAACTATGCGCTCGGCAGTGAAATCCAGAACACCTTCCTGGACGTGCCGGCGAGCACGCCGTGACATGCGGCTTTGCAACCAAGGGCAGGGTACAATCATGATGCACTCAGTTCTTCGTGGGTGATGCCACACACAGCACGGGGCAGTTTAACCATTATCCATTTGAGAACCCAATGAATTCACTTATCCATCCCAGGCAAAACGACATGGTCGGCTCCAGCGGGTATCGGGTGATTATGCGGCAGGTGCAAGCGGAAAGCGCCACCTGATATGACCATCCGTGTTGCACTCAGTCACAAGACCACCTACCACTACGACAATGCGGTGCAACTGTCGCCGCAGGTATTCCGGCTGCGCCCGGCAGTGCATTCGCGCACGCCGATTTCCGCCTATTCGCTGAAGATAACGCCGCAACAGCATTTCATGAATTGGCAGCAGGACCCGTTCGGCAACTATCTGGCACGGGTGGTATTCCCTGAAAAATGTACCGAACTTTCAATCGAGGTTGACTTGATCGCGGAAATGACGGTGATCAATCCGTTTGATTTTTTTGTCGAGGAGTATGCCGGGAATTATCCATTCAAGTATCCGCAACAACTGCTCAGGGAACTTGCACCGTACCTGGAAATCAGCGAGCACGGCGAGCTGCTGAAAAAATTTATTGATGATACCGATCTTAAGCCGCAGACCATCGTCGATTTTCTGGTAACCATCAACCAGCGTGTGAATCGAGCCGTCAATTATTCGGTGCGCATGGAACCCGGCGTGCAGACCTGCGAGCACACGCTGGGGAGCAAGACCGGTTCCTGCCGCGACTCGGGCTGGTTGCTGGTGCAGATATTGCGCCATCTGGGGCTGGCCGCACGCTTCGTATCCGGATACCTGGTGCAACTGGTGGCCGATGTCAAATCGCTGGATGGGCCTTCCGGTACCGACAAGGATTTTACCGACCTGCACGCATGGACTGAAGTCTATATTCCCGGTGCCGGCTGGATCGGTCTCGATCCAACCTCGGGACTGTTTGCGGGCGAGGGACACATACCGCTCGCCTGCGCCGCGGATTACGTCAGTGCCGCGCCGGTCACGGGCAAATTCAGCGGCAAGGCCAACGTCACGTTTACCTTCAGCAACAGCGTGACGCGCATCCACGAAGACCCGCGTGTCACCAGGCCATATTCTGAACAGCAGTGGACAGCCATCAACGCGCTCGGCGAAAAGGTGGACAAGTTGCTGAAGGACAATGACGTGCGCCTCACCATGGGCGGTGAGCCAACCTTTGTCTCCATCGACAACATGGATGCGCCGGAATGGAACACCGACGCCGATGGCAAGCAGAAACGCAAACTCGCCGGAGAGCTGATGCGGCGACTGCGCGACAGTTTTGCCCCCGGCGGCCTGTTATATCTGGGTCAGGGTAAATGGTATCCGGGTGAACCGCTGCCGCGCTGGCAACTCGCCGCGTTCTGGCGCAAGGATGGCAAGCCGGTCTGGAAGAATCCCGCCTTGCAGGCAGACGAGGGCAGGGATTACGGTTTCAAACGCGAGCATGCCGAGCGTTTCATACACGAACTGGCGAAACGGCTGGGGCTGAAGGGCGGGCACATCCTGCCCGGCTACGAAGACCCGCTCTATTATTTGTTGCAGGAAGGCCTGGTTCCCAAAAACCTCGATCCACTCAAGGCCGATTTGAATGATGGTCTCGAGCGCAAGCGGCTCCGCAAAGTGCTGAGCGAAGACCTGGGCGTGCCGGTCGGTTACGTGCTGCCGCTGCACTGGAGCCATAAGCAAAACACCTGGAGCACCAGCCAGTGGGATTTTCGCCGCGGCGAGATGTTCCTGGTGCCCGGCGACTCGGCGATGGGTCTGCGCCTGCCGCTGAACAGCCTGCCATGGGTGCCCAACGAAGATCGCGAACACGAGCATGAACGGAGCCTGTTCGATACGGTCGAACCCCTGGGTGACATCGACTCGGAGGTCAGCCGCCGATACAGCATGGCCAGCAAGACAGTGGCACATCCGACCGAAATGGAATCCGCCGATGATGAGGATGCGAAGTCCGATCCGAAATACACACCACATACCGCATTGACCGTGGAAAGCCGCGATGGCCGTCTTCATGTATTCCTGCCGCCCACCACCGCACTGGAACATTACCTCGACATCATCACGTCCATCGAGGCGACTGCGAGCGAATTGCAACTACCCGTTATCATCGAAGGCTACCAGCCGCCGCACGACCTGCGCCTCTCGCGCTTGCCGGTCACGCCCGATCCGGGCGTGATCGAGGTCAACATCCATCCGGCAGCAAGCTGGCAGGAGCTGGTGCACAACACCACCACGCTGTATGAACTGGCGCGGGTGACGCGGCTGGGTACCGAGAAATTCATGCTGGACGGGCGCCACACCGGCACCGGTGGCGGCAACCACGTCACGCTGGGCGGCATCACGCCCGCCGACAGTCCGATGCTGCGCCGTCCCGATCTGCTGCGCAGCCTGGTTACCTACTGGCAGCACCATCCGGCGCTTTCCTATTTGTTCTCCGGCCTGTTCATCGGCCCCACCAGCCAGGCTCCGCGTGTGGACGAAGCGCGCAACGACAACCTGTACGAGCTGGAGATCGCCTTTCAGCAGATGCCGGATGGCGAGGTGCCTGCGCCGTGGATCGTGGACCGGCTGCTGCGCAACCTGCTGGTGGACATGACCGGCAATACGCACCGCAGCGAATTTTGCATCGACAAGCTCTATGCGCCCGGATCCGAAACCGGCCGCCTCGGCCTGCTGGAACTGCGCGCCTTCGAAATGCCGCCGCATGCCCGGATGAGCCTGATGCAGATGCTGTTGTTGCGCTCGCTGGTTGCCTGGTTCTGGACAACGCCGTACAAAAAACCGCTGGTGCGCTGGGGCACGCAGTTGCATGACCGCTTCATGCTGCCGCATTTCATCGCCGCCGACATTCAAGATGTCGCGCGCGACCTGCAAGATGCAGGCTTCGAATTCAAACCCGAGTGGATCGCGCCGTTCCTGGAATTCCGCTTCCCGCTGATGGGTACATTGCAGGTCGATGACCTGCAACTCGAACTGCACCAGGCCATCGAACCGTGGCATGTGCTGGGCGAGGAGATCACCAGCACCGGCATGGCGCGCTATGTGGATTCCTCGGTGGAACGTCTGCAGGTCAAACTGAGCGGCGCGACGGGAGAGCGCTACGCACTCACCTGCAACGGGAGGCGCGTGCCATTGCGCACCACCTCGACACCGGGTGAGTTGATCGCGGGTGTGCGATATCGCGCATGGAACCCGCCTTCCGCACTGCATCCCACCATCGGTGTACAGGCACCGCTGATATTCGACATCATCGACACCTGGAGCGGTCGCGCGATCGGCGGTTGCACCTACCATGTCAGCCATCCCGGCGGCCGCAGTTACGACACGTTACCGGTCAACGCCTATGAGGCCGAAGCGCGACGCGTCAGCCGATTCTGGGACCACGGTCACGCAGCGGAAGAAAATCCTGCGGGGTTGCCGCCGGAAACACCCAACCAGGATTTTCCGTTCACGCTGGATTTGCGCTGGTATGCACGCAAGTGACATGACCAAGATGGGAAATTAAGTACACCCGCTTCAGCGTAAACAGGCTTTGCAATGAGTCAAGCAGCGATATCATGACGGCTGTTTCAGGAGTGCGAAGTGCCCCGCCTTACAGATCCAGCCTTGCCACATCCACCGACACCTTCAACTCGTGGTCTTGCCCGCCGAACACCACGCCCTTGAGCGGGGTGACGTCGCCATAACCCCGGCCCCATGCAACGGTAATGTGTTGATCGCCGGGTATCTTGTTATTGGTCGGGTCAAAGTCCATCCAGCCGACGTCTGGCAGGTAGACCGAAAACCAGGCATGCGAGGCATCCGAGCCAACCAGCTTTTTCTTGCCGGGCGGAGGCAGTGTTTCGATATAGCCGCTGACGTAGCGCGCGGCCAGACCGTAGGAACGGATGCAGCCTATGGCGAGGTGGGCAAAATCCTGGCACACCCCGCGCCGGTGTTCCAGCACGGAATTGACCGGGGTCGACAGGGTGGTGAATTCCGGATCGAAGGTGAAATCATGAAAGATGCGCTGCATCAAATCGTTTGCGGCTTGAAATAGTGACCTGCCGGGTGTGAATGAAAGTTTCGCGTAAGCCGCCAGCTCGGGACTGGTTTTGATGTAGGGCGAATCCAGTGTGTACTGGCGCGCATCCTGCACATCCGTGCGATTATCATGCTGCAATATCTCTTTGACCTCCTCCCATGACGTGCCCCGGGAGAGATCGAGCTGTGCGACATTGCCATGCACCTCTACTTCGCTGATGGCGGTGATAATGAATTTGCTATGCGGTTCCGTGATCGCGAAATAAGCTATTTTGTTGCCGAAAAAATCTTCCCTGACACGAAAGTCAGTTTCCTTGGGTGTGATCTCAAGACGTGATGAGATGAGGTCTTGGTGTTTACACTCGCGCGGCAACAGGCGGGCTTCGTTGTAGGAATGCCCGACCAGGCCGGTATATTCATAGGATGTGGTGTGGGTGATGCGGTAACGCACGGGTTCGCCTTTTAGGTTTGGATGCAAATAATGACGGTTGTTTGGCTGTACGCGGATATGTTTTGCCTGACCCGGATATTACATTTAAAGCGGTTGCGGAGTGCTGTCGTGGCGGAAGAACTCGGCTGTGATGGTTTCAGACAAGGTATTCAGGAGATAGTAGAGCCGGCTCAGTTGCTGGTCCAGATTTTCGCGGATACCATCCTTTGAGACCACCAGCAGATCATTCAGGTTGATCAGGTCGAGTATGGAACTGGCCTCCAGCATTAAACGCTGTTCTGCGCTCAAGCGCTGCCCTTTGCGGGTATCGGGCAATTTTGCCACGTGGTCTTTCAGGCGCTCGACCTGGAAAGCAAGTGAACGTGGATTGTTGTTGTCGAGCAACAACAACTCAAGAAAAGCAGACAACTCAAAGTAACTGCGATATTGCTGGCGGTAACAGATGGTGTTGTCACTGGTTTCCAGCAGGGATTCGATGAGTTGCGCTTCCACACCATCCCGATGCTGCGAAGACAGAACGTTGCGCAACATCGAGATAATCAGCATTGCGCGTTCCAGGCGGCGACCGATATCGAGAAACAGCCAGCCGTTGCCGCGCGTCATGTTTTCCATGGACAGGCCGCTGAAAGCACTCAATGTGGTGATTTGGCGATCCATGAGTTCCTGCAATTTCCACAGCGCATTTTCACCGAGTTGCTGAGGCTGGGCGAGATGCTCATCGATATCGTCGATAACGCGCCAGATATCTGCGGACCAGAGATCCCGCACCGCGTAACCGGTCCGCACCAGATGCCGCAGCAGATTGGCGATGCTTCCGTTACGCTGCTCATCCAGGGTAACGGAAATGAGCTCGGATTCCGGCGACTGCAACAAAACAGCATGATCTTCTTCATCCAGAAAACCAGGCCAGGTGCCGGTCAGATTGGTAATCGCGCGCAACAGGCAATGCAGGCTCTCCTGGTAATCCGGATCATCATTATTCGGGTTGATGTACAATTTTTTTACGGTTGCGCGCAGCAAACGAATACTGTCTTCGGCCCGCTCGGCATAGCGCCCGACCCAGTAGATGTTATCCGCAGCCCTGCTGGGCAAGGCATGCTCGTTCCCGCTGATTGCCGATGCGCCGATGTTCCTGGCGGTTTCATATTTCATCTCTGGCTCGGATGCGATCACCCAGGTATCTTTGCTGATACTGCCAGTCCGTCCGGAGATCAGCATATCGCCTTTTTCCGGCGCGCTGCTGCTCAATCCGCCCGGCATGATCTCGTAGCCATTTCGTCCCGCTGCGGCAAAACAACGCAGCATCACCTTGCGCGGCTCGAAGCCCTGCGGGGTAACACAGGGTGCGGTAGAAAAGCTGACATGTTCCTGTCCGACATAAAAGGCGGGGTTGGCACGAATGCGTTCGCGCAATTCGGCCAGTTTCGCCTTGCTGAGCAGATGGCCCAATACCGGGTCGGTCCCGTGGGCGCGGTAAATCGGTTTGATGACCAGTTTGTCAAGGTTGGCCAGCACATAATCCATCTCCAGCGGCTGGCCGCACCACCAGGTGGCCGCAGACTGCAATTTAAGTGTCTCACCGAGGAAGTGCTTGGCTATCCCCGGAAGGAAAGGCTGGATGCC
>DATKVR010000028.1:0-17335 GCA_035529955.1 Gallionella sp. | reverse complement strand
CTGGAACTCATCGAGTGGAAGGGCAGCACCAGCCTGCTCCCTGAAAAAGCCAATTAGCTGCAGCCAGTCACACCTCAGTTTACGCAACGGGTTGACAGCATGTCCTTGCGCTTTTCGGCAAATCGGGCGATTGCATTGAACTTGTCCATCAGGCCGTTCTTTGCGAAATGGTCGATGATGAATAAGGGAACCAGGGAATCGGGTTCCCAGATCGCCCTGAACCTGAGCTTGCTGCCTTGTTGGTTCGGCACGATGTCCCAACTTCCCTGAAACACTTTCGAGTCGCCCGACAGCTGTGTAAACGCGATTCGGTCATAGGGTTGTTCGGTGTATTCCAGCACCGAGTGCAGGCGGACATTGAAGAACAGGATATGTTCGTCCGCAATACGGTCGACCTTTACCTTGTTGGCGGATTCACGATATGCGGTCGACTTGATCACACCCGGCAAATTCTTGGCGCCGCCATAATCGGTCAGGTAATGGTAGGCCGCACATTTCGTCAGGGACGTATCGATCGTGGCGATAAGGGTATACAGATTCCCTTTCCGGGTGACCTCCACCTGCACGCCATGATGGGAATCTTGCGGCCAGGCTGTCGCACTGGACATGGATATTATCAGGAACAGGATTCGCTTCATCATGAATGATCCTTATAGGGGAAATATATGACGAAGTAATGACATTGGAGAATTGACCACCGGCAACATCACCGGGACTTCGACAAGTACGTCGGCCACGGTTGCCAGCGCGGCCTGCACGCCGCCAATAAGCGTCACAACGCCACGCGCGTTTGGTTGCGCCAGGGCCGATAAAGCGATGGCAACTGCCCAGGTTTCATCGTTTATATTTCTGCCGTTAAACAGCCATAAAGATGATTAATGCGTTTAGAACACTTTCTGCCGGACCATGCGGACACCCCGCAAAAAATTGTCCGGCTTTAATCAATCCGGTTTTCGCTCAAACCGGGCGTAACGAAACCGTCATAACGCAGGGTTATCATCTATTGTTTATCCGGACTCGGCAGGAAATCATCCGATGACCAACAGCGAACACACCCTGAAACAGTATGACGTCGAGCTTGAATCCCTGCGGGCACGGGTTCTGGAGATGGGCGAGCTGGTGAAAAGCCAGGTATTGCTTGCCGTTGCCTCGCTGATCGAAGGTAATCCCGCCTTGGCCGATCGCACCATCGCCGATGACCAGCTCGTCAATACGCTGGAAGTGGCCATAGATGAAAGTTGCACCCGAATTATTGCCCGCCGCCAACCGACCGCAGTCGATTTGCGTATGGTAATCATGGTGATCAAGACCATTACCGATCTCGAACGCATCGGCGACGAGGCTAAAAGAATTGCGGCCACGGCCCGGACGCTTGCGCAAAAAAGGAATCTTTCCCTGCCCCGTTTCGACAAGATAAAACATGTTTCCAACCTGACACTGGACATGCTGGACAAATCGCTGGATGCCTTTTCCAATATGGACATTTCCACGGTCGCGGAGGTCGTGCGCCAGGACGAGCAAGTGGATGAGGAATTCCGCATCATCCTGCGCAATATTGTTTCCTTCATGATGGAAGATCCGCGCACCATTTCCAGCGCCCTGGAAATCCTGCTGGTTGCCAAGTCCATTGAGCGCATCGGCGACCATGCAAAAAATATGTCCGAATACGTGGTCTACATGGTCAAGGGTCGTGATGTTCGCCATATCACGGCTGACGAAATCGAGCGCGAAGTGGGCGATAACTCGCAGTAGCTTTCTTTAAACCAGTACAGGGGGCGAAGCCGAACCACGACTATCCTGGTGATCACCAACCAACTGTAATATTCCTGTAATATTCCATCCCTAACATGTGTACCATAGTGAAGCATTGCTGATTTAATTCGCTTTCAAAACAGCCGCAGGAATCACACCCAACCGGACACAGAATGAATACCAAACTGAAACTGCACGTTATAAGCATTGCGACGACCGCTACGGTAGCTTGCGCAGGGGTAAGCCAGGCCACTGATATCACGGGTGCTGGTGCCACCTGCCCCTGGCAATAAATGTGGGACGTGGCTGACCCGGCACACCCATAAGCTATAATCACGGGGGCTTGGCCCCCGTTGATTTTGTGTTTTTGCCCCCCGATATTTTTTAGCCCAAGCAATCGACCATGATGATGTTCTCACAAGAAGCGAGCCATAAACGACAAGCATTTTTCGACCTGTCATTCCGGAGTCTGACGCGTCTCTGCGCATTCGGTGTGTTGGCGTTACTGGCAGCAATCATCGTTTCACTGGTGGAAGGCAGCATGCCAGCCATTCACGCTTTTGGCTTCGGCTTTCTGACCAGCCCCGAATGGGATCCGGTCAATGATAAATTTGGCGCGCTGATCCCTGTCTTCGGCACGCTGGTCACCTCCGGTATCGCGCTGCTCATTGCGATCCCGGTCAGTTTTGGCATTGCCCTTTTTCTCACCGAACTCTCGCCGCGTATTTTGCGCCGGCCGCTCGGCATTGCGATCGAATTGCTGGCCGGCATCCCCAGCATCATCTACGGTATGTGGGGACTGTTCGTATTTGCACCCATGTTCGCCGATACGGTCGAGCCGTGGCTGAACAAGCACGTCGGCACGCTGCCCTTCATCGGCCCGTTCTTTTCCGGCCCGCCTATGGGTATCGGTCTGCTGACTGCAGGCATCATTCTCGCGATCATGGTCATCCCGTTCATCGCTTCGGTGATGCGCGACGTGTTTGATGTGGTGCCCTCCATGCTCAAGGAATCCGCCTATGCGGTCGGCGCGACCACTTGGGAAGTGATGTGGCAGGTGGTGCTGCCCTACACCAAGGTGGGTGTGGCCGGCGGCATCATGCTGGGGCTGGGTCGGGCACTCGGTGAAACCATGGCCGTGACCTTCGTGATCGGCAATTCACACGACCTGAACAAGTCCCTGCTGATGCCCGGCAACAGTATCTCATCGGCGCTGGCCAACGAATTCAACGAGGCGGTCGGCAAGCTCTACACCTCCTCGCTGATCGAGCTCGGCCTGATCCTGTTCTTCATTACCTTCGTGGTGCTGTCCATCGCCCGTTTCATGCTGTACAAACTCGGTAAACGCGAGGGGCAAGCCGCATGAACATCCTGCCAAAACTGTACACACGCCGCCGCATCGCCAACGCATTCGGGCTGACGGTCTCGGTGCTGGCCATGCTGTTCGGGCTGTTCTGGCTGTGCTGGATTTTGTACACACTGATTCTGCGCGGGTTGCCCTCGCTCACACCGGACATATTTATGAAGATGACCCCGCCGCCCGGGGATTCCGGCGGCCTGCTCAACGCCATCGCAGGCAGCCTGATTATGACCGTATTCGGCACCCTGATCGGCACGCCGATCGGCATTCTGGCCGGCACCTATCTGGCTGAGTTCGGGCAGCGCGGCTGGATGGCCCCGGTCACCCGCTTCATCAACGACGTGCTGCTGTCCGCGCCGTCGATCGTGATCGGTTTGTTTGTCTATGAAGTTTATGTGATCCACGTCAAGCACTTTTCCGGATGGGCGGGCGCAATTGCGCTGGCCATACTGGTGATTCCGGTCGTGATCCGCACCACTGAAAACATGTTGCGACTGATTCCCAGCACCCTGCGCGAAGCCGCTGCGGCACTCGGGGCACCGCAATGGAAGATAATCAATTTCATCACGCTGCGCGCCGCGCGTGCCGGCATTATCACCGGGGTATTGCTGGCGGTGGCGCGTATCAGCGGAGAAACCGCACCGCTGCTGTTCACCGCGCTCAACAACCAGTTCTGGAGCAGTAACATGAACCAGCCGATGGCCAATTTGCCGGTGGTGATTTTCCAGTTCGCGATGAGCCCCTATGATGCCTGGCAGAATCTTGCCTGGGCTGGCGCGCTGCTGATCACCGTCAGCGTGTTGACACTCAATATTGTGGCGCGTGTGCTGTTCCGTCAGAGTGCCACAACCCATTAATTCCGGCCATAAACCGATCATCATCAAGGCATGCAAATGGACATCGAAGTAGTCAAAAATCCCAAGATCATCATCAAGGACCTGAATTTCTATTACGGAAATTACCGCGCACTCAAGGACATCAACCTGAGCATCGCGGAAAAAATGGTGACCGCGTTTATCGGCCCGTCCGGATGCGGCAAGTCCACGTTGCTGCGCACCTTCAACCGCATGTACCAGCTCTACCCGAAACAGAAAGCCACCGGGGAGATCATGCTGGATGGCGAAAATATTCTGGACAGCAAACAGGATTTGAACATGCTGCGCGCAAAGATCGGCATGGTGTTCCAGAAACCCACGCCGTTCCCGATGTCCATCTACGACAACATCGCGTTCGGCGTGAAACTGTACGAAAACCTCAGCAAGCATGACATGGAATCCCGCGTGGAATGGGCGTTGCGCAAGGCCGCGCTGTGGACCGAGGTAAAGGACAAACTCAAGCAAAGCGGCACCGGGCTGTCCGGCGGCCAGCAACAGCGCCTGTGCATCGCGCGTGCCATTGCGGTCAAGCCGGAGATACTACTGCTGGACGAACCCACTTCCGCGCTCGATCCGATCTCCACCGCACACATCGAAAAGCTGGTCGACGAACTGAAGGAAGATTTCACCATCGTGATCGTCACCCACAACATGCAGCAGGCGGCGCGCATTTCCGACTATACCGCCTACATGTACCTGGGCGACCTGATCGAGCTCGGCGAAACCAGCAGCGTGTTCACCAACCCGAAGCGCAAGGAAACAGAGGACTATATCACTGGACGATTTGGTTGATCGTCCAGTGATATAGCGGTGCAGACTAATGCGCTGAGCGCGTTACGTCGGAACCAATACATTACCGGTCGCTTTGGTTGAGCGGCCAGCCAAGGTAACCGCGCAGACTTGTCTTTAAGCCCGTCAGCGGCGTGCGGCCTGTGTCACAAGGAAAATTCGGCGCGCATGCCCAGCCACCAGCTATCGCCCCGGGCGGGGTTGCTGTTCTGGTTGACCAGATACTGTACGGTGGGCTGCAATACTATCCCGGGCTTCAGTTGATAACGATAAGTGAGTTCCAGCGACCTTTCGAATACAGTCGGGTTACCCGAGTATATGCGCCATTTCTCACCGTTGCGTTCCTGTGCATAGGCGACACCGGATTGGTCCTGCCCACGCCCGAACAGCCCCGAAAATACCAGCCCGGCACTCCACGTCATATCGAACTGGGCAGTATCGCCGTCCGCCTTTCCGGCACGCACGAATCCGCTGATGCCGGGTTCATTGCCGCCGGTCTTGTCGCGCAATACCTTTTCCAGCAAGACGTAATATCCATGGCTGATACGCTTGACCAGTGGATCGAGCAAATCATCAACACGCACGGTGTACCGCCACGTACCCAGCGCCAACTTGTTGTCATGCGCATCCGCGCCCAGCGGTATGGCACCTTCGATCACATTCAGCGCGCCATCCCCCTTGTTGAATTGCACGTGGGTACCATGGGGATTGTTGGGATCGCCCGGCACGCCATCCAGCGTAACCGCCTGAATATAGTAGCCGGCCGTTTCGAATTTGGTGCGCAGCGCCGGCGAGGTTGTGGGGAAAATCGACGGGCCGTTTTTTCCCGTATCGGCCAATTCGGCACCGATACCGTAAACCGGCTGGATGAACAGGGAAGACGGCCCGGTGACATAAAACTCGGAATTCAAATCATACAGTCCTGCCAGCACCGATAGCCGTCCGTCGAAAAACAGTTGTTGCAGCCAGGCCTCATAAAGTTTGCTGGTGTTCGCGTTTTCGGGGGTTTCGATGTTGTCCAGGCCGGCGCTATGGTTGCCTTGCGCGACCGGCTTGCCGCCGCGGTTGCTCAGTACATACAGCAGCGCGCTGCTGCCGCTGATACCGGCAATCTTTTCACCATCCAGTGCAAGTTTGATATCCAGGTTATCCAGGCCGTAGATTTTACTGCCGGGCGAAGCGGCTTTGCCTAGCAGATCGAGTTTGTAGACAATTTTCCAGTCATAACCCGCGTCATGCATCGCACTTCGCCTGCCGCCCCAGTCGCCGGACAAGGCTTCGCCGTAATCGGGTGACGTGCCGGTTACAACGGAAGAAGCACCCGGCACCTCCCCGGCCGCACAGGCGCTGATACTGCCCAGACCAAGAAACAATAAGGCAAGCAGTCGCGGTGTCATCAAGTCCCTCCGGAAATTTTCCGTATTGCACGGGATTTTCCATGCGGATGCAAGGGAGGCAATCAAAAAAACCGGTCTGCTTTGAAGCCGGCATGATCTGCCCGGGCCGCTGCTGGCGATACCGGCGATTATTTCAAGCCTGCCTGCTGAGACGCCGAATGAATTCTGCCGCAGCAGGCAGTAATGAAATCACGATAATGCCGAGGATGATCAGGGTGAGGTTGTTCTTCACCACCGGAATGTTGCCGAACAGATAACCCGCCACGCTCAGGCTGCTTATCCACGCCACGCTGCCCAGCGCGCTGAATAGCATGAACTTGCGGTAATCCATCAGGCCGATGCCCGCCACGAACGGTGCAAAGGTGCGGATAATGGGCAGGAAGCGCGCCAGGATGACAGTCTTGCCGCCGTGCTTTTCATAAAACGCGTGCGTCCTGTCGATATGCTCGCGCCTGATCAGCCTTGTGCCGGCGCGCTTGAGCAGCCGCATCCCGACCAGCCGGCCTATCCAGTAGTTGGTGTTGTCACCGCAAAATGCCGCCAGAACCAGCAGCGGCACCAGCCATTCCAGCTGCAGCGCACCCATACCGCACAGCGCGCCGGCCACAAACAGCAGCGAATCGCCGGGCAGGAAAGGCGCGATCACCAGGCCGGTTTCGCTGTAAATGATCAGGAACAGGATCGCATAAACCCATATGCCGTATTGCTGGGTTAGCGCCAGCAGGTGCACATCCAGGTGCAGGATGAAGTCGAAAAATACAGCAAGCATTCAGGAATCCCTGATTTAGGTACGGATAATGGTCGGCTTGGCCGGGGTTTCCTCAGGGCAGTATTCCGTCGGTCTCGACCTTTTCCGGCTTGATGAAATCCTCGCGGGACACGCCGAACATCATCAGCAGCGGACTCGCCACCAGCACCGACGAGTAGATGCTGAACAGGATCCCGATGGTCAGGGCCATCGCGAAATAGTGCAGCGTCTGGCCGCCCAGAAACAGCATCGCGCCGACCATCATCTGCGTGCAGCCGTGGGTGATGATCGTCCGGGACATGGTGCGGGTAATCGCGTTATCGATGATGTGCGAGACTTCGGCCTTGCGCATGGTGCGGAAATTTTCGCGGATACGATCGAACACCACCACCGATTCATTCACCGAGTAACCCAACACGGCCAGCACGGCCGCCAGCACTGAAAGGGAGAATTCCCATTGAAAAAAGGCAAAGAAGCCGAGAATGATCACCACGTCATGCAGGTTGGCAATGATCGCGGCCAGACCGAACTTCCACTCGAAGCGCATCCACAGATAGCCGACGATACCGAGCGATACCAGCAGCAGTGCCAATTCACCGTTGTTGATCAAATCCTTGCCGACTTGCGGGCCGACGAATTCCACGCGGCGCATCTGCACACTGCTATCCTGCTTTTTCAAGCTTGCCAGAACCTGATCGCTGAGCTTCGCCCCGCCGACACTTTCCCTGGCCGGCACCTGTATCAGCACGTCAAAGCTGGAACCGAAATTCTGCACCATTGCTTCCGGCAAACCGGTCGCGGCAAGTTCCGAGCGTATTTTGGTGAGATCGGCCGACTGGGCGTAATGCATTTCCATCACCGTACCGCCGGTAAAATCCACGCCGAAATTCAGCCCCTTGGTGGCAAGAAAGAAAATCGCGAACAGAAACGTCACCAGCGATATCGAGGTGGTAAACCGCCCGTAACTCATGAACGGAATGTCGTGCTTGATTCTGAAGAATTCCATGTCGTCTATTCCTTAGTAGTAACCGCGCAAAGCGGCCTAACCGATTGCCACTTTGGCAAGCCTGGCCTTGCGGCCGTAAATCAGATTCACGATTGCGCGCGAAATGAACACCGCACTGAACATCGACGTCATGATGCCCAGACACAGCACCACCGCAAATCCCTTGATCGAGCCCGATCCGAACATGAACAGCGCAATCCCGGCAATGAAGGTCGTCACGTTGGAGTCGAGGATGGTCGAGAATGCCCGGTCGTACCCGGCATGTATTGCAGCCTGCGGCGTGACGCCGTTGCGCAACTCCTCGCGGATACGCTCATTGATCAGCACGTTCGCATCGATCGCCATACCCAGCGTCAGTGCGATACCGGCCATACCCGGCAGGGTAAGCGTGGCCTGCAGCATCGACAGCAACGCGATCAGCAACAGCAGGTTGGCCGCCAGCGACAGCACTGAAATCACCCCGAACATCAAATAATAAGCCACCATGAAGACTGCAACCATGGCGAAACCGATCTTGGTGGAATCGAAGCCGCGCGTGATATTTTCCGCGCCCAGGCTGGGTCCGACGGTGCGTTCCTCGATAATCTGCATCGGTGCCGCCAGCGCGCCGGCGCGCAGCAGCAGCGCGGTATTCTGCGCTTCCATGATGCTCATGCTGCCGCTGATCTGCACACGGCCGCCGCCAATCTCTTCGCGAATGACCGGGGCAGTGACGATTTCACCCTTGCCTTTCTCGAACAGAATGATCGCCATGCGCTTGCCGACATTCTTGCGTGTCGCTTCCTTGAACAGTCTTGCGCCCACGGCATCCAGATTGATGTTCACCGAGGGTTCGTTGGTGCGACTGTCAAAACCCGGTTGCGCGTCGTTGATGCGGTCGCCGGTGAGGATCACCCGCTTCTTCACCAGCAGCATCTGGCCGTCGCTATCCTTGAACATGTCGTCACCGAACGGCGGGGGCGAGCCCGGCGTGTATTGACGGGTCTCATCCACCATGCGCACTTCCAGCGTGGCGGTGCGCCCGAGAATCTCCTTGGCACGCGCCGTATCCTGCACCCCGGGCAGCTGGACCACCACGCGGTCTGCGCCCTCCTGCTGGATCACCGGCTCGGCCACACCCAGCTCGTTCACCCGGTTGCGCAAGGTGAGCAGGTTCTGCTGCACCGCGGATTCCTGAATGCGCTTTGCCGCTTCCGGCTTGAGTGTAACAACCAGCTGGAATTCCTTGCCCACATCACTGTCATTCAGGGCGTAGTCGTTATAACGCTGCTTGATTTCGGCTTCGCCCTTGCTGCGCGCATCGGCATCGCGGAACTTCACCACCAGCGAATCGCCTTCGCGGTCCACGCCGCTATAGGGGATATCCTTTTCGCGCAGTGTGCTGCGTATATCCTCGGTGGCAGAATCGAGGGATTTGGTCAGTGCCGCATTCATGTCCACCTGCAACAGGAAATGCACGCCACCGCGCAAGTCCAGACCCAGATACATCGGCAGGGCATGCATATCGGTCAGCCACTGCGGCGAGCGCGGCAGCAGGTTGAGCGCGACCACATAATCTCCACCCAGCTGCGCGGCCAGCACATCCTTGGCCTTCAGCTGAATGTCGGTATTGGCAAAACGGGCCTTGACGCTGTTGTCTTCCAGCATGACCAGTTCCGGGTCGATATTGGCCGCCTTCAGGATACTCCCGACACGGCTCTCCAATGCGGCATCCGCCTTCAGATTGGCGTGCAGCGGTGAAACCTGCACCGCCGGAGATTCACCATACAGATTGGGCAAGGTATAAATCAATCCGGCCAGCAATGCGGCCAGGATCAGCAGATATTTCCATAACGGATATTGGTTCATTGCACCCTCTTGATTACTGCGTTCGTGCCCGCTCGGTACACGCCTGCGCAAATTTAAACTTGAACATCTCTAAAATTCCGGAATTCGCCCAAACACAGGACATGGCGAATTTTTTCCGTTCAACCCAAAGGTTGCCCCCGCCCTGCAACTTCTTTTTGCCGTGTCGCGTAGGGCTAAAACCAGGCATGCAGAAACTTTTTCCATAACACAGCATAACCAGCCACCTGGTTGCTGTGGTTTGGCAACCTGGTGGGGGCTGGCAGTTTCATCAGCCGGGATCAAATACCGGGGATTTTGAGGTGCCAATTACTTGATCGCCTTGATCGTTCCCTTTGGCAGTACGCTCTGGATCGCGCTCTTCTGCACCTTCATTTCGACATTCTCGGCGATTTCGACGCCTACATATTGATCATAGACCTTGCTGACAATCCCTACTCCGCCGCCGCTCGTCGCGACTTCATCGCCGCGCTGCAATGCGGAAATCATGGCTTTCTGTTCCTTGGCGCGTTTGCTTTGCGGGCGCAATATCAAAAAGTAAAATACCGCAACCAATGCGATCAGCGGCAGAAAATTCATGATCGGGCTACTAGGCGCGGCTGCGGCGGCATCTGCATAAGCATTGCTGATAAACATAATCTCTCCAGGAAAAATCAAAAGGGGGGCGCATTCTAACACGAAGCCACTGCTGCCCGTGCACCTGCGGCACCTGACTTGATGACCCCCCGAACCAGTCCATCATCAGCGCGTTATCACAAAAACCGGATCCTCGCCGCGACTGCCCGCCTTGCCGCAACCCTGAAGCGCATTGGCTTTGCGGGACTTGACCGGGATTTCTCAAGCTACCCGACGGCACCAGCCGGGAATTCAATTAGAATATGCCGGCATTGCAAGACCGGTGCTGAACATTACTATTTGTTACTTTCAGAAAAAATGAACCTCGTCATCCAGTCCGCCCACCCCATCGCCACGACGCATCTCGACCACCTCGCCAGGCTGGCCCGGAGCAGGCAACGCGAGCAGATCGCCGAGCACGCCTGGCGACTGGCTGCGGCGCAGGCGCATGACGAAATCGCGCCCTACTGCATGGCGAACCGGCTCGATTACGGTTTCGTGCCGGGCGAACGCAAGCTGGCGGATTTTGGCCTGCTCGTTATGGACATGGATTCAACGTTGATCTCCATCGAATGCATCGACGAAATCGCCGACATGCAGGGATTGAAGCCGCAGGTCGCGGCGATCACCGAGGCGGCGATGCGCGGCGAGATCGACTTCGCGGAAAGCCTGCGCCGCCGCGTCGCACTGCTGGAAGGACTGAACGAACACGCGCTGCAGCGCGTCTATGACGAACGGCTGCGGCTCAATCCCGGCGCCGGGATCATGCTGGAAAAATTGCAGGCGGCGGGCATCAAGACGCTGCTGGTATCGGGCGGCTTCGTGTTCTTTACCGAACGCCTCAAGGCCAGACTGGGCCTGGACTATACCCACGCCAACACCCTTGAGATCGCCAACGGCAAACTCACCGGCAAAGTGGTGGGAAATGTCTTCGATGCCCAGGGCAAGGCCGACTGGCTGGTGAAGGTACGCGAGGAACTGAATCTCAAGCCCGGGCAAGTCATCGCGATGGGCGACGGTGCGAACGACCTGAAGATGATGGCGCAGGCGGGCATCAGCATCGCCTACCATGCCAAGCCGGTAGTGCGCGAGCAGGCCAGCTATGCGTTGAATTTTGCCGGCCTCGATGGTCTGGTGAATTTGCTCTGAAATCCGGCATGAACGGAAGCACCCCCGCACTGTTTCGGGGCATAAGCGGCGATCCGCAGTTTATGGCCGACCAGCAAATTACGTGCCCTGCTTTTTATTTTTGCAGCTAAGTGATTGTTGATCAAAGTCAAAAATTATCGGCCAAAATTATCACTTGCAAAAACCCCTCTCCACCCTACAATTAGTCCAAATACATCAGCTAGCCACTACCTATAGTGGTTTTTTGTTTTTCGGGACTTAAGCATCCCGCGCCTTAAGGGAGTCACAACATGTTAGAAATCGAAAGCGTTCCCCTCTCATCGTCCACCGGCAGTGATTCTGAAAACCCTGTAACAGCACAACAAATAATCAGCGATCTCGCCGGGAAAAAGGCGGAGAATTCGACCAGGCAAGGAGCAACGGCCATGACCCAGGAGATCAGCACCGAAGTATTGCTGGAAAAATACGCCGAACCGGACGAGCACTCGGTCCAGGATGTGCGCCGCCGCGTGGCACGCGGACTGGCCAAGGCGGAAACCCCGGAACAGCGCGCCCATTGGGAAGAAGTTTTCTTTCTCGCGCAGGAAAACGGTTTCGTACCCGCCGGCCGCATCAACTCGGCTGCCGGATTGAAGAACCAGGCGACCCTGATCAACTGTTTCGTGCAACCGGTCGGGGATGCGATCTCCGGGATCAATGAAGGCAAGCCCGGCATCTATGATGCGCTGCAGCAGGCCGCCGAAACCATGCGGCGCGGCGGCGGCGTCGGCTACGATTTTTCGTCCATCCGTCCCGAGGGCGCCCAGGTCAAGGGCACCAACTCCCGCGCCAGCGGGCCGATCTCCTACATGCGCGTGTTCGACCGCTCCTGCGAGACCGTGGAATCCGCCGGCGCGCGGCGCGGCGCTCAGATGGGCGTGTTGCGCTGCGACCATCCCGACATCGAGCACTTCATCCACGCCAAGGACCAGGGCGACCTGAAAAATTTCAACATCTCCGTCGGCGTGACCGATGCCCTGATGCACGCCGTCGAGAACAATCTGCCGTTCGAGCTGGTGCATCGCGCCGAACCCGGCGCGGCACTCAAGGCGCTGGGTTCGGTGCAGCGCGCCGACGGCATGTGGGTATACCGCAAGGTGCAGGCCGCCGACCTGTGGAAACAGATCATGGAGAGCACCTACGACCACGCCGAACCGGGCGTGCTGTTCATCGACCTGATGAACCGCGACAACAACCTGTCCTATTGCGAAGTGATCGAGGCCACCAATCCCTGCGCGGAACAGCCGCTGCCACCTTACGGCTGCTGCTGCCTGGGCTCGATCGACCTGACACGCATGGTCAGGAACCCGTTCTCGGCGCAGGCCAACTTCGACCACGAGCCGTTCAAGCAGCTGGTGCGCACCGCGGTGCGCATGCTGGACAACGTGCTGGACGTCACCGCATGGCCGTTGCCGGAACAGCAACTGGAAGCGCAGAACAAGCGCCGCATCGGGCTGGGCTACACCGGTCTGGGCGACACGCTGGTGATGCTGGGCCTGCGCTACGACACCGACGAGGCGCGCGCATTTGCCAAGGACATCACGCGCATCATGCGCGACGAGTCGTATCTCGCCTCGGTGGAATTGGCACAGGAGCGCGGCGCGTTCCCGCTGCTGGATGCAGACCAGTACCTGGCCGCGCCGCGCTTCGCCTCGCGCCTGCCCGACCCGATCAAGGACAAGATCCGCGCGCACGGCATCCGCAACAGCCACCTGCTGTCGATCGCGCCGACCGGCACCATTTCGCTCGCGTTCGCCGACAACGCCTCGAACGGCATCGAGCCGCCCTTCTCGTGGTTCTACACGCGCAAGAAGCGCATGGCCGAGGGCGGCACCAAGGATTACGCGGTGGAAGACCACGCCTGGCGCACCTACAAGCACATGGGCGGCGACACGAACAAGCTGCCGCCCGCCTTCGTCACCGCGCTGGAGATCTCCGCGCTCGACCACATGAAGATGGTGGCCGCGGTCGCGCCGTTCATCGACACCTCGATCAGCAAGACCGTCAACGTGCCCGCCGACTATCCCTACGAGGATTTCAAGGGCCTCTATACCGCGGCGTGGAAGGCCGGCCTGAAGGGCCTGGCGACCTATCGCCCGAACAACGTGCTGGGCTCGGTGCTGTCGGTCACGCCCGAGATCAAGCAGCCAAAAACAGAAGTGGCTGAAACCGAACAGCCGCAGGATTTCATCTTCGACCAGGATCGTCGCATCACGCTGGAAGCGACGCCGAAACCCGCGCTCGCCTCGCTGCGCTGGCCGGGCCGTCCCAAACTGACGAACGGCAGCGAGGGCTGGGTCTCGCAGGTGGTCAAGCATCCGCTCGGCACCTTCGTGATCTTCGTGTCGCACACCACCAACGGCCACAACCATCCGTTCGAGGTCTGGGTGAACGGCGCGGAGCAGCCGCGCGGCCTCGGCGCGCTGGCTAAATCATTATCCATGGACATGCGCACCGAAGATCCGGTGTGGGTGCGCATGAAACTCGAGATGCTGATGAAGACCGCCGGCGACGATGCGTTCGACATGCCGATGCCGCCCGACGGCGAGATCAAGCGCATGCCCAGCCTGGTGTCCGCGTTCGCGCACCTGCTGAAATACCGCATCGAGGCATTGGGCGCACTGGAAGTCAGCGCGGACGAATCGACACCGATGATGGACGCGCTGTTCGCGAAGAAGGAACCGAAGACCGGCACCGACGGCACGATGAGCTGGACGGTGGACATCGCCAATGCCGGCACCGGCGACGACTTCGTGCTGGGCCTCAAGGAACTGATGCTGCCGGACGGGCAACGCCGCCCCTACTCGATGTGGCTGGCCGGCGTGTATCCGCGCGCGCTGGACGGGCTGTGCAAGGCATTGAGCCTGGACATGCGCGTGATCGACCCGGCCTGGATCGGCATGAAGCTGCGCAAGCTGCTCAACTTCGGCGAACCGCTCGGCGACTTCATGGCGCGCGTGCCCGGCGGCATCAAGATGGAAAGCTATCCCTCGACGGTCTCCTACGTCGCCAAGCTGATCATCCACCGCTACGCGATGCTCGGCATCCTCGACGAGAACGGCTTCCCGATCTCGCACATGGGCGTGATGGACGTGCCGAAGAAGAAAAGCAAAGCCGCCGGACCCAAGACACTGGCCGGCAAACTCTGCGCGGAATGCCACAACGCCACGCTGATCAAGAAGGACGGCTGTGAGTTTTGTACGAGTTGCGGGGCGATTGGGGCGTGCGGGTAAATTTGGAAGTGAGCAGCTTCGTTGAAAGGTGTAACGCATACAGAAAACTGCAATTGACAAAAGAACGTTCGTTCTGTATCTTTTTGCGAAGCAGGATTATTCTGAATTACATTTTTATCTATTTTCGAAGAATTAATCAGCTTAGCAACCTAAAATCAGTTGAGCATCGAACACCGGCTATATACTGAAACCCAGTTGTACAAAACGAGGCAGCAGCCCATGAAAGAAAAGAGCACAGCAGCCAACGATTTAACCAGGTTCCTTGGCAACCAAAAGTTCGGTGCAATACTGGCCGATCCTCCTTGGCAGTTCGAAAATCGAACGGGTAAAGTGGCACCAGAACACAAACGCTTAAACCGCTACGGCACCATGACATTGGATGAAATTAAACAACTTCCCGTTGCCGATGCCGCGGCCGATGTATCTCACCTATACCTATGGGTACCGAATGCGCTGCTGCCTGATGGCTTGGCCGTCATGGAAGCATGGGGCTTTAAATACAAAAGCAATTTAGTCTGGCACAAAATCAGGAAGGATGGCGGCCCGGATGGCCGCGGAGTTGGTTTTTATTTCCGAAATGTAACTGAACTTATTTTGTTCGGCGTACGAGGAAAACATGCTCGAACTCTCCCCCCGGGACGTAGTCAAGTAAATTTTCTTGCCACCAGAAAGCGAGAGCACTCCCGCAAGCCGGATGAACAATATAAACTTATAGAAGAATGTAGCCCGGGCCCCTTTCTGGAATTATTTGCGCGCGGAGCTCAGCCAGGCTGGGCGGCTTGGGGTAATCAAGCTGACGAGACATATTTCCCGAACTGGAATACTTATTCCAATCACTCACAAGTCGACCACCCAATGTTGGTTGTGTCACCTATAGAAGCCTGATTAGCAGACCAGCATGACAGGCAATTCCGATATAGACGATCAGGAAATTGATGCACTTGATGATGTGGCCTCTCGTCCAGGTCCCAATGCCGACACTCAATCCGACATTGAACGCTACATAAGTGCCGAAGTTCGGAATCGTTACGACGTTTTCAGTTATCGACATGCAGCGGCCATACTTGCAAATTCGTTTCCTGGCGAACTTCGGGAAATTGAAGCAGCATTGCTGGCGTTCAGTATTACCAAGCGCGATATTGGTTTTCCGGGCGGCAACGAATCAGACATGCCCAAAAAGTTTTCTCATACATTGCGGCCAAATGGTTGGGTTGAGACGCGTATTCAGGGTGACTTATTGGTCAGGCTAAAAGAGTATGAAGAGGAAATTTTAGAGAACGGAAAAACTCGCAAAACCAAGCGACCTGATGGAGAGCCTCTAACGATCTCGAATTACATTGATGGTCACAAAATAGACTACGTTAAGGGTCGCGTTGCATTCGACATGGAATGGAACTCGAAAGATCAGACCTTCGACCGCGACCTGTACGCACTACGAACCTTCCATGAATGTGGCCTGATAAGTGCCGGGGTTATTGTTACGCGTAGCGCAAGCTTGAACCCAGTCTTTGATGTGGTACCACTGCTAAAGAAAAATGGTGAGGTAGTGCTTATAGATTCTGGTCCACGTCAGGGCCAACCGAAGTCATGCAAAGGCAAGTATGGTGCAAGCACCACATGGATGGGGAAACTTCTTTATCGCCTCAATGCAGGCCGCCACGGCGGCTGTCCTGTACTGGTGTTTGGCATTACCCCAGAATGCATTTCTGACTGGGAATAATCAAAAGCTAAAGTACGCGTAGGTTGGGTTGTACAGTAATAGTACAGTAATAGGGGACCACGTTCTCCTGAATTACATGGGGACGGAGCCCGTGATTTAGTGCAATGCATGGAACTCCGTCGACCACATCGATCCAATGTTCATACGGAGGTTCCATGAGCATAAAGTTACGCAGCACCGAACTTTCTCCCGCGGAAGCATCGTTCCTGAAATGGCAGTACGGATTCGACGAAGGGGACGCGCCGTTCGAGCGGGCGTTGTGGCAAGCCATCGTGCGAGCCTGGGAGGCCGATAACGCCCCGGGAGCAGATGAAGGCACACCCCATCTCGAACGCCTCGGTAGCGGCGGTGCTTATCCCGAGGAAGTGGCGTTGTACCTGCAATTCAAGTCCGAAGCCGGCGATGTGATCTGGAACGAATTGATCCGCCGCGCCGCCCTGGCCGATCGCCGCACCGCCAGAGTCGATACGCCGATCAATCGCCGTCGCAGCGATAGCAGCAAGCAATAGAGCAATAGGGTATTGCGGCAAGACGGAAACGCGTGACTATCAGCTCTATCTGGCTTTGAATGAGATCGGGACAATAGGGGACAGAGTGTCCCCATTGATATTGAAACTTTTAAAGTTAGAACTCACGCAAGTAAATTACAATCTTCCAGATTTCATCTGCTTTCAGATTGCTCTTGAATGGTGGCATTGCAGTACCCAATGGGACGCCCCCTTCTGCGATTGTCCAGTAAAGGTATCCGTCAGTTGCCATACGTGTCTTGCCAAATGCAGCAATGTTTGAAGGTGGAGGAGTTAGACCTTTTCCAGCCTGCCCGTCTCC
>DATKVR010000027.1:0-3599 GCA_035529955.1 Gallionella sp. | reverse complement strand
AAGAACGGCAGGTAGGGGCGGGACAATTTCATGGCGGGCATGATACCCCTGATGAGATGCAGATAATGACGACAGCGAAAATAATGGACCCATTAATTGTTTCCAATTGTTTTCACCTACCCATAACTATAAAGATGTCTGCGTGAATCGTCGCAAACGACAGGATTTGGCGCATCGTGGTAGTTCATAACTTGTATATGCAACTCGGTCAATGATTGTGCCGGTGATGAGAATCCGGGAAATGCGAATGCGTATGCTCCAGTGGTTTGTGCCAGTGCAGATGACGATGCCTGGTGCCGGGTGTGACAGGTGTATCGTGTTCGTGCTGGTGGTGTTCGTCGTGGACATGTTCATGGTCGTGCATCAACGCGCTGTGTTGATGTTCATGTTCATGACGCTCGGTCAGATGCAACCAGGTACCCAGCGCCATCAAGACGCCGGCAATGAACAGCTGAATGGAAGCCGGTTCACCCATCAACAGGGCAAGCATGGCGCCGAAAAACGGTGCGACAGAGAAGTATGCTCCGGTGCGTGCAGTGCCAAGATGGCGCAGCCCGATTACGAATAGCGCCAAACTTACGCCATAGGCAAGAAAGCCCACCACCATCGCGGCAGCCAAATCCGGAAGTGCGGGCATGGAAGCGCCCAACGATAACGCAATGATCAAGTTGACGGTTCCGGACACCAGGCCTTTCACGGAGGCGATCCAGGTGGCATCCGCAAGTGAAATCTTGCGCGTCAGGTTATTGTCGATACCCCAGGCAAAGCAGGCGCCAAGCACGGCCAGCGTTGGCCACAATCCGGTGAATCGGGCTTCTCCCGGCCAACTCAAGACAATCGCACCGGCCACGATAGCTCCCATGCCGAGTGCAATGCGCCTGTCGAAGTTCTCCTTGAAAACAAACCAGGCGAGCAGTGCGGTGAATACGCCTTCGGCATTCAGCATCAGGGATGCGCCTGAAGCAGGTATGCCGGTCAGCCCGATCATCAGCAGCACAGGTGCAACAATTCCACCGGCGAGAATTGCCCCGGCGAACCAAAACACCTCATTCCGTGGCAGGCGAACAGCAGGCGACCGGATAAAACTTCGGTACAGCGTCAGTCCAAGCCCGGAGCCAAGATACAGCAAGCCTGCCAGCAACCACGGGCTAACGGCGTCAAGCAGCCATTTTGCCAACGGTGTGCCTGCGCCGAACAACAGTGCCGCCCCGAGTGCCGCAGGAACGCCCTGTTTGCGCAAACCATCGGTCCAATTCATGTGCTCAGTATTCAGTCAGTAATGGGCGGGAAAGTTGAATAACGCTTGAACATCCAAGGGCTGCTTATGGCACGGGGCAAACTTCACCTGGTCAATATGCCATCCATAAAGCAGCCACTCGCGAAGGGCTGTTGGCCGATTTGCCACCTGCATTCTATCGTTCCACAGATGAATCTATGCCTGTATTCGGTCTCGTACCAGACGGCCGCGTGTTCTTTTCAATCACAAATCCGGATACCCGATTATTTAAACAGCAGGAACAGGCCCACAACCAAACTGGCCGCGCCCCCGATATAGAAACGCATCACCCGGTCCGTATCGGCACCGGTCAGCGCGTAGGTTAACTGTGAACCAATTGAACCGGACAATCGATAGCCCCAGAATATGAGGCCCATACCGACCACCGCCAGAACGATGCCGATAACTTTCATTGCGGATGATGAATTGTTTGCCATGCCGATCTCCCGTAGTTGGTGAAATGAAATTTGTTGAGCGAAACTGCCGGCTGCCATTCTAACGTTTGCCCAAGTCAATTTTGTTAAATCGGCAGCGCCGCCGGCCTGATTCGACAGCGGCAAACCCGCCGCACATGAGACCGTGATATACGCCAGCATCGGCAAAACCGCAACCCGGATTGTGCACTTCCAATCAAATCCGTTAATATATGTATCCAACATATATTTTTACAGTTAATTTTTTCGCCATGCACGACACGCCGAACAACAATGCCGACAACACATCCATCGACGATGAAGTTCCCGAGATGGAACTCACCGATGGGGATATCCTGGATGCGATGCAGCACATCCCAGGCTACCTGGACATCTCGACCGACGATTTTCGCACCATCTACCACCTGGCCCATCGCCATGCCGTCGGCCGCCTGTTCGGCAATTTCAGCGCGGGAAGCCTGATGCGGGTCGGGATAGCACCGCTGCATCCCGGCATGCATCTCGATGAAGCGGCCAAAGCGCTGGTCCGGTCGGGCTACAAGGCGCTTCCCGTGGTCGATGCAAACGGCCGGGTGGTCGGGATACTCACCGAAAACGATTTTCTCCGGCGGCTAAATGTCGAGACCTTTCTGCAATTACTGCTGAGCATGCTGGACGAGGCATTCGAACTGAAGCACCGCTGCCATGAGACGCCGGTAAGCGAGGCGATGACCTCCCCCGCGATAACGGTGGGCAAGGATGCTGGATTCGCGGAAACCATTGCGGCTTTCCACCGGCATGATGGTCGCAGCATACCCGTCGTGGATAATGACGGCAGGCTGCTCGGCTTGCTGTTGCGCAAGGATTTTATAAGCGCCTATCACCTGGAAAATCTGCAATGAAAATCCCCGAATATCTGCGCAAAATGCAGGGTACCACCCGCGGCAGTCCACCGCGGGTAAGCGGCGCCGAAATCATGTGGTCCTGGATCGGTGCCTTCCTGGGCATTGCCGCGGTTGCCGGCGTGGGTCATTTGTTTTTCGCGGGAACCGACCTGTCGATGATGATCGGTTCATTCGGTGCCACTGCCGTGCTGCTTTATGGCGCGGTGCGCAGCCCGCTGGCTCAACCGCGCAACCTGATGGGCGGACATATCCTCTCCGCGATCGTCGGTGTCGCCTGCTGGAAGCTGCTTCACCCTTATCCGTGGCTCGCGCAAGCGGTGGCGGTTGCCACCGCGATCGCGCTGATGCATGCCACCCGGACACTGCACCCGCCCGGCGGTGCCACGGCACTGATCGCGGTGATCGGTTCCGCAAAAATCCACAGTCTGGGATTCTGGTATGTACTGATGCCCGCCACAGTGGGTCCGCTGATCCTGCTGGTAGTGGCATTGCTGGTCAACAACATTCCGGCATCGCGGCGCTATCCGGAAATCTGGTTCTGACGCGGCAAGCAGCCGCACGCAGGGGCAGGTGTGCAACCGGCGCTTCGGCAATTTCGCCGCGCACCTTGTGATGCCCGGATAAAGCAGCGGTCAGAACTTGATGAACGGGTTGTCCCAAAGCGTCTTGATCACCTTCAACAGCTCGGATGACGACGGTTTCTTGCTGTCCTGCAACCGGGCATTTTCATTGCGCAGGTAATCCATCACCAGCTTGATCTTGAGATGGGTATTGACGCGCGCAAGCAGGATCGGTGCGTTGATCGGCTTGTGTATGAAATCGGATGCGCCAACCGAAAATCCATACTCTTCGTATTCGTCCTCGTTTTTTGCAGAAATGAAGATGACCGGCACATCCGCCAGTCTCGGATTGGCTTTCAGGCGCCGGCATGCTTCCAGGCCGTCGATGTTCGGCATCATGATGTCGAGCAGGATCAGGTCGGGCGGATTGGCGAATGCATAGTCC
>DATKVR010000026.1:0-8750 GCA_035529955.1 Gallionella sp. | reverse complement strand
GCACACCAATCAATCCGCCATGAATAAACCAATCAGCAAAAACATCCATCACGAATTCGCCTACCAGTCGCGCGAACTTGGCGCGCAGATCGAAGATACCCTGGGCGAGCCGCCCGACCGGAAAAATTATGCGCGGGTCATCGCATCGTTGCTTGGCGAATACGCAAAGGGCACGGAGATCGACGATGTAAACCTGCTGAGTTTCGCGCTGGCAGACCACCTGAGCTTCGACGATCCGGCCGGGCTGCTGGGGCAATGCAGGCAATACGACACAGGCGATGCCGCGAAGGTGATCACGATGGTGTCGTGTACGGATGCCGGGGCGGGCAAGGCGTTGGCTGCCGTCGCAATCAACAACCCGGAACTGGCGCGCAAGGCGATCATTACGGCATTCTTGTTCAAGAACACCAAGCGCTGGGCTGCCGAGGACGAATCGGCGGAAGAGCAGGAGGACGACGACAATTATGCGGATGAAGACAAGATCAGGGACAGTGACGAAAGCGAAGCACCGGGAGAGACAGGGCAGGATGTGATTGATCTTTTCGATACACGCGGGGACGGGAATGGCGAACAACACTAATTTTCCGGCGATCAGCCGGCAGGTGACCGAACTGGTTTTGGCCGGATCTTCCGCCCATGCGGAAGAAGCAATCAATGACACGGCCGAACAATTCGGCGATCTGGCCGTGGTGGCGGTGCTCGATACGCTGGAACCGCAGGTGGCCGCGATGCATCTGTCTTCATTTGATGGCGGCAAAATGTCACTGGCCACGCTGCTGATCTCGCCCAAGGCATGGGCCGAGAGCCTGGCTTTTTTCGCTGCCACCTGGAGCGAGGACAACATCGAGGATGAACCGGAGGTGTTGACCGAATCCCTGTTCGCGCATATCCACGGGGTCGTGTTCTCCACCGACAATGCGGAACGGCGCACCAGCCTGATCCACGAGGCGCTGGCTACCGATTGGGGGACGACGGCTTTTGCGGTGCTGTTCTCGACCGCCACCGCGGAGATCATCGAGCTCGCCAATGACATTCATGCGCACGGTGCGCACAGCAGCGGCCAGACCACTTCCGATCACGATGTGATTCCGCTCGCGCTGGAGATTGCGCGCCACGATGCGGATGCCTGGGATCGGGTGTTGTTCGAGCTGTTCCCCGACTGGGTGCCCGGCGAGAACCAGATGCGGGCACGCTCCGAAGAGGGCGATGACGACGAGCATGATCCCGATTTTGCCCTGGCCCGCACCACCCATGATTTGCTGGTGCGCCTGCGCAAACAGGTCCCGGGCAAAGCGGCCCGCGCTCCGAAAAAAGGTGCGCGCCCCAGCCTGGGTGAGGATATTTTTGCGTGATGAGCCATCCCGACCCCCGGCACGCTACTGAACGTCCAGACATGCAGCTTGCCCGTCTCGGCGCGCGCCCCCCCCATCTGGTGCAAGCGCTCGAGGCGCTGGCAAAACGCGCGGACAACCAGGAAGCGGTGCAGACGCTGCTCGACGAGCTCAGCGGCATCACGGTGCTGGTCGCCAAAAGATTCACCAATGAACGGACTGCTGATGGTTTGCTCGATGCGTGTCACCTGACGATAGGATGCATCTCGCTGGGTATCAGCCAGGCGGACATTCCGCAGGACGGCGATGCGCAGCTGACCTTTCTGCTGCATCACGGCGCCGAATATGTGTTCCAGATGGGATTTCGCCATATCAAGGAGCTGTCCGGCCTGCCCTATACCGCGTTCGTTTCGGATTTCGACAACGACCCGTACATACAGCAGCGCGATATCAAGATGCTGTTCGCCGAGATATGCCGCGCCGATCCGGCCTCGCCATGGAACGGCGATGACGTCTACCGGCGCGAACTGCAGGATAGACAGACCAACCAGCGCATCGTGGCCTGCGCGAAATTGCTGCGCCAAAAACATTACGCGGGTCCGGTCAGGGACCCCGATCTGGACGCCAATGCGGTGATCGCGATCGCGGTCATATTCGCGATTGCCGGTGACGGGCCGATCGTCGCGCGGGTCGGACAACATGATATCGAAACCCTGATCCGGGGAGTCAGGGCAACACAACCCGATATCGAGGCGGGCTGGAATGCTTTGCTGAAAAAGGTGCCGTCCCAATATCATCCCATCCTGCGCGAACGCATGGACCAATATCGAAACACCATCGTCAAAAAGATCCAGTCGAAAACCGGAATCAAAGCCGTCATCACCGAGTTGCAGAATTTTTATGCCTGCAGCGAGCAGGATGTCGAGTATGACTGATACGGACTACCGCACCGGCCAGGCCGGATAGGCAGATTTCCGGCTGGCAGCTGCGGGGCGGCAGCAGGCGGTGCGCTGCCGGGCTTTGACTGAAACCGTGGTCAGCGCCTGGTCGCCAAGAAATACCGGGCCGGTTGTGCGAATTCCCTTAAAATCTCCCGCACAACAGAAAACTCAAAGGGAATGCCTGCATGGGTAACCATATTTCGTCCGTCGACTATTTCATCATCGTTATTTACCTGGTCGCCACCACCGTGTTCGGCGCATGGTTCGTCAAGCGCAGCGGCGACATGAAGGGTTTCACCCTTGCCGGTAAGATCATCCCGGGCTGGGCGATCGGCCTGTCGCTGATGGCCACCTACCTGAGCAGCATCAGCTACCTGGCCAACCCCGGCAAAAGTTATGCGTCCGACTGGCGCCCGTTCGTGTTTTCCCTGACGCTGCCCATCGCCATCTGGATCGCGGCGAAGTGGTTTGTTCCGCTGTACCGCAACCGGGTCCAGACCACCGCATACGAATATCTGGAGCAGCGTTTTTCCCTGTGGGCGCGCGTGTACATGGGCGCGGCCTATATCCTGCTGCAGATCGGGCGTTTTGCCGTGGTGCTCTATCTCACCGCACTGGCGCTGGCGGCATTGCTGAATGTCGACATCAAGGTGCTGATACTGGTGCTGGGTTTCCTGACCATCATCTATACCCTGCTGGGCGGTTTTGCCGCGGTGATCTGGACCGACGTCGTGCAGGCCGTGGTGCTGTTCCTGGGCGGGCTGGTGTGCCTGCTGGTGCTGCTGATCAACATGCCGGGCGGCTGGGAGCAGCTGGCCGCGGTCACCACCCGCGAGCACAAATTCGCGCTGGGGTCTATGGATTTCGATCTGGTCACGCAGAGCTTCTGGGTGATCTTCATTTTTGGCCTGGTCGAGAACCTGAAGAACTTTTCGGTGGACCAGAATTATGTGCAGCGCTTCCTGTCGGCGCCCAGCGAGGCAGAAGCGAAACAGGCGCTGTGGCTGGGCGGCCTGTTGTACATCCCGATCTCGGCGATGTTCTTCATGATCGGCACCCTGCTGTTTGTCTACTACCTGAATGTGCATCCCGCGGATTTGCCTGCCAGGGCCGACCAGGTCTTCCCCTATTTCATCGTGCATGAATTGCCGACCGGCATGGCCGGGCTGGTGATCGCCGGCGTGCTGGCCGCCGGGATGAGCACGATGAGCTCGTCGCTGAACAGCGCGGCGACGGTCTACACCATCGACTTTTACAAACGCGTCCTGAATCCGGACGCGGATGACCATGCGCAACTCAAGATGATACGCACCGCCACCGGCCTGATCGGCGGACTCGCCACCCTGGCCAGCCTGGCGATGATCAATGCCAAAACCGCACTTGATGTCTGGTGGGAAATATCGGCGATCTTCGGCGGCGGCATGCTGGGCCTGTTCCTGTCCGCGGTATTGATGCCCAGGCTGCAATCGCGCCAAGCCCTGTATGCCACGATCGCCGGCCTGCTGTTTGTCGCCTGGGCAACCGCCAGCAAACTCTGGTTTGCCGGTGACGGTTGGGCATTCGGCTGGCACGCGATGATGATCGGCGTGGTGGGCACGCTGTTGATTATCGCGACATCCTATGTTTTGCAATTGTTTGGCTTGTTGCAGTCGCCGGTCGTTGCGCAGTCGCCGGGGCAGGGTTGAGTGTGTGGTTCCTGATGTAATGCGAGGCTGAACGACCACTGCACAGACAAGGGAAAATGATTCATGCGCAAACAGCACAGCACCGGCAAGCTCGAGGACATTCCCAACATCGGCAAATCCATCGCGTCCGACCTGCGCTCGCTCGGCATCCTCACCCCGCAACAACTCGCGGCGCGCGACCCGCTAAAGACTTACCTCGCCCTGTCCGGCAACATGGGTCAGCGCCACGATCCCTGCGTGCTCTACACGCTGATGGCCGCGCAACATTATCTGCACAGCGGGGAAGCTGTCTCCTGGTGGAAATTCACCGAGCAGGGAAAAAAGATGCTTGCCGAAGCGGCGACCGGCAAGTCGAAACGATTGCGAAGCTGAATCATTAATTGCGCCCACACCCGATTGCAGCGCGCAGCCGTATTGCTCGTTTCAATATGGTTGCCGGGCCAGGCTACAAAGTTTCAACGATCCACTTTGTCACCGTCGCGGTGGCATGGGCGCACTTCTTGCCGCGCGCCTCATCGAAAGCCTTGTATTCGCCGGCATCCCACATGTCGTAGGTACGCCCCGTGAATTGTTGCTGCAACTGGCGGCAGGTTACGCCGCCGAATTCCTCGCGGAAGCGCTCGGTCAGTTCCCTGGTCTTCTTGAAATTATTGATGTGGCGCCCGCTGTCCAGCTTGTCGCGTTCACGTCCGTATTTTGCGCTCAAGGCCAGGATACCGCCGGTCAGCGCACCGCATACACCCTCGCCCAGCAGTCCGCCGCCGCCTGAAAGTCCATGACTCGCCTTGACCGTCTGATCGTCGATGATCCCGACTGTTTCCTGCACGGTTGCAAGTACGCACTGCGGGCAACAACCGTAATCAAGCTCGTACTTGAAGGCTTTCTCGTAAGCTTGTTCGCCGAGGTCGCGTTTCTGTTCAATGTCCATGATCAACTCCTGCAATATTAGTTATTTCTAATATGCTACGCCTTGCCCGGTGAATCCGCAATGAAATGTCCGGCTTGAACCCGGTTCCGGGTGATGGGCGGGCGATGCGGGAGGCAAGGCCGAAGAAGATCGCAACGCGAAGCTTTCAGGCCAAACGTTTCCGCTGGGCCTTCGTGATCTTCGGCAGGTTGCTCTCGATCCACTCGGCCAGCGCGCCGACTTGATTGCCAACCTCCTCGCCCAGCGGGGTCAGGGAATATTCCACATGCGGCGGCACGACCGGATGGGAGACACGATTGATGAAACCGTCCTTCTCCAGGTATTGCAGCGTCTGTGCCAGCATTTTCTCGCTGACGCCGCCCACCTTGCGGCGCAATTCGCTGAAGCGGTGGGTGTCTTCCATCAATGCGACAAGCACCAGCACCCCCCAGCGGCTGGTGACGTGCTTGAGTATTTCGCGCGACGGGCATTCGGTTGCAAACAAATCCCCGCGGGACATCCGTGATGAAAGTTTTCCGGATACGGTCATGACACTTACCTTTATGTGCGTACTTACATAAAGTATGTATAGCGGATATCCTGCACCATACCAAACCACCAATCACAACAAGAAAGGAAAAATCATGATCGTCGTTACTGGCGCTACCGGACAATTGGGTCAACTGGTCATCAAGGCGCTGCTGAAGAAAGTCCCCGCATCGGGCATCGTCGCCGCCGTGCGCAATGTGGAAAAAGCCGGGGACATCGCGGCATTGGGCGTGCAGGTGCGCCATGCCGATTACGCCCAGCCCGCAGGCTGGGATGCCGCGCTGAAGGGAGCGGACAAGGTGTTGCTGATCTCTTCCAGCGAGATCGGGCAGCGCGCGAAACAGCATCGCACCGTGATCGATGCCGCAAAGCGGGCAGGCGTGAAACTGCTTGCCTACACCAGCGTGTTGCGCGCCGACACCTGCCCGCTCGGGCTTGCCGCCGAACACAGGGAGACCGAGGCGGCGATCCGCGCATCCGGCGTCCCGTTCGTATTGCTGCGCCATGGCTGGTACACCGAGAATTACACGGCGGGCATTCCAAATGCATTGGCGCATGGCACCGTCTATGGCTGCGCGGGCGAAGGCCGCATCGCCTCGGCCACGCGCGCCGACTACGCTGAAGCGGATGCTGCCGTGTTGACCACGGATAACCAGGCAGGAAAAATCCATGAACTGGCGGGCGACACTTCCTACACGCTGGCAGAACTGGCGGCAGAAATCTCGCGCCAATCCGGCAAGAACATCGGCTATGTGAACCTGCCGGAAGCCGACTACAAGAACGTCCTAATCAAAGCGGGATTGCCGGAAGTGGTCGCCGCATTGCTCTCCGATTCCGACACGGGCGCGTCAAAAGGCGGGCTGTTCGACGATGGTCATCAGCTGAGCAAACTCATCGGCAGGGCGACGACGCCATTGGCAAAGACAGTTGCGGCGATGATTTAGGGAGCGGGAGCAAAGCGGGGAAGTTATCCTCTGGTAGAAATTAACGGAGCGAGGGAGCGTGTTTCTCGCAGAAGGAGCAGAACGTAAAACTAAACTATTGCGACGCCGACCATTTTATTTTTGCGCATCAGCACCCTGCACTAATCTATAGCATCAGCACCTATCCGGCCACAGCAAGCCAGATCAGGATGGTCCATGCCGCCCAGCTTGCCGGCGGCATCACGTAACGCGGTGCGCAGGCCCTCCTCCAGGACGGGATGATAGAACGGCATGCCCAACAATTCGCGCACCGTCAGCTTGCGCTGCACTGCCAATGCAAGCAAATGCGCAAGGTGCTCACCCTGTGGCGCGCACATCTCGGCACCCAACAGGCGACCGCTGCTTTTGTCGGCATAGACGCGCAACAGACCGTGATTCGCCTCCGCCATCCGTGCGCGCCCCTGGCTTGAGAAATCGACCTCGCCGATGACGATCTCATCTTTCTTGAGGTCAGCGTAGCGGTGTCCGACGACGGCAATGCCCGGATCGGTAAATACGATCGCGAGCGGCACACGTCGTTCGAAGCATGCCGGCTCACTCCGCAGCGCGTTATATCCGGCGATATACCCCTCGTCGAGCGCCTCGTGCAGCAACGGCAAGTGGCTGTTGGCATCGCCCGCGATGTACACCGGGAGATCGGCGATCTGCATCGTGCGCGGATCGAAAGGCGGTACACCGCGAACATCCAGCGCTACGCCCAGATTCTCAAGGCCCATCTGATCGATATTCGGGCGGCGCCCGAGCGCGACGAGCACCTTGTCGACCACCACACTTTCGTTTCCGGCACGCACGCGGATGTGTTCACCTTCGATCACCGGCTCGGCGGCCTGGCCCAGATGCATGGCAAATTCCGCGCGCAATAATGCCACGGCATGGCTGTTGACCCGGCCATCGCTCAGTCCGGCGATATGGTCGGCGGTATCGAAGCCGGTAATCTCAATGCCAAGCCGGGCGAGCGCCTGGGCGATCTCGCTGCCCAGGCCGCCCATTCCGATCACCGCCATGCGCGGGGGCAGGGTTTCCTGCTCGAACAAATCATCGCTCGTCAGCATCCATGGGCCGAATGCAGCCCAGTCCCCGGGAACGACAGGACGAGAACCGGTAGCAATGATGATTTTTTTAGCCTTCACGCGGCGATCACCGACTTGCAGAACCTGCGGCTCGAGGAACCGGGCACGGCCCGCAATGTTGTGATCTTTCACCTCGTCCGTAAGGTTCAGCATGCCCGCAACGAAGCCGTCGCGCAACCGGCGCACGCGTCCCAACACTGCGGGGATATCGACAGTCAGATACTCTGCTCCACTCACGCCGAAGGCATCCAGCGTCTTGCGCTGGTGAAAGGCGTTGGCCGCTTCGATCAACGCTTTCGAAGGCATGCACCCCACATGCGCGCAGGTCGTGCCGTATGATCCGTGGTTGATCAGCACGAAATTATCGGTCTGCTTGCGCACCACGCGCAGCGCCGACAGGCCGGCAGAGCCTGCGCCGATGATGGCAACGTCGTATGATCTGGTCATGGCCCCGCCCTCCGATATCCTTAATCCTTAATCATCATAATATTCCAAGCTTGCTCACACAGTGCGCCAGCGAACATAGTGCGCAGCAGTGAATCAATGGAGCCCCTATTAATTTGCAGGTTCGAGCGTTAGATAGTGGAAAATAATGGAGAAGCGGTGCGATGTTTCGCCATGAAAAAACCCACCGGGCAAGGGTGGGTTTCTCGGTCAGGCTACGCTATGCATCACTGGGTCGCCGCACGCATCCTGTCGATCTTCTCGATGACAGCCTGATAGAGATCATGGTCGGAATCGGGGTTGTTGCGGTCCGGATGATGGGCACTGCGGATTTTTTTCAGTTCAATCATATCGTCGGGCAGGTCATGTACCCTGGTCACCCGGTCACCGTTTTTGGCCATCGCGCGCTGCAGCTCTGCCTCTGCGCCTTCGCGCGTGTCATATAACGTCTTGCTGCCAAGCCGCCAACCATCCTGGTTCTTGCGCGGGGACAGCTTTTCCTTGCCATCGAACCAGAACCATTTGCCGGTATCGGCATCCTGTTCAAAATGAATGGTGGTGATGGCGTAGGTGTAAACGGGCGGCTCGATTTCCCTGGCGAACAGCTTGATGACCTTGTCTACAGTCCCCACCGTCGCAAGGAAATACGCGCCTGCCTCATGCGGGCAGAACGCGCTGCTGAGCGTTGCTTCAGGCTTGCTGTCGTTACTTGATGAATTCATTGCAGCCATGCGGCTGAGTGCTTTGCGTTGTGCGTTGGTCACTGCTATTGCTCCTTGAAATTTGTTGAAACCCGCCGGGATCATCCCTCGCTGAAGGGATCACCCGCCGGACTCCCGG
>DATKVR010000025.1:0-6588 GCA_035529955.1 Gallionella sp. | reverse complement strand
TCCTTGTCTTCCTGGTTGTCCTTGTTGTAAGCCAGCGGCTGACCCTTCATCAGTGTGAGCAGTGCGACCAGGTGGCCGTTGACGCGACCGGTCTTGCCGCGCACCAGTTCAGGCACGTCGGGATTCTTTTTTTGCGGCATGATGCTTGATCCGGTGCAAAAACGGTCGGCGATGTCGATGAAACCGAAGCGCGGGCTCATCCACAGAATCAGTTCTTCGGAAAAACGCGACAGATGGGTCATGACCAGCGCGGCGGCGGCGGTGAATTCGATGGCGAAATCACGGTCGGATACGGCATCCAGCGAGTTTTCGCACACGCCGTCAAAGCCGAGCAATTCGGCGACATATTCGCGCTTGATCGGATAGCTGGTCCCGGCCAGCGCCGCCGCGCCCAGCGGCAACCGGTTGACGCGCTTGCGGCAATCGCGCAGGCGCTCCGCATCGCGTTTGAGCATTTCGAAATAGGCCATCAGGTGATGGGCGAAGCTGATCGGCTGGGCGACCTGCAGATGGGTGAAGCCGGGCATGATGGTATGGGTGTGGGGTTCGGCCAGATCCAGCAGTGAATGCTGCAATGCCTTGATCAATCCGAGCAGGTCGTCTATCGAATGGCGCAGGTACAGACGGATATCGGTCGCCACCTGGTCGTTGCGCGAGCGACCGGTATGCAGGCGCTTGCCGGCATCGCCGACCAGCACGGTCAGCCGCTTCTCGATATTGAGGTGCACGTCTTCCAGGTCAAGCGACCAGACGAATTCGCCGGCGATAATTTCGTTCTCGATTTGCGCGAGGCCGCGCTTGATGTCATTCAGGTCGGGCGTGGAGATGATGCCGCAAACCGCGAGCATTTGCGCGTGCGCCAGCGAACCCTGGATGTCGAACATGGCGAGTTTGTGGTCGAAGCCCACCGATGCAGTATAGCGTTTTACCAGTTCTGCCACCGGTTCCGCGAATCGTCCCGACCAAGTATCTTTGTCTTGCATTGCCGCCCCCACTTGTCCCAAAATGAAGCATGAAAAACTCAAGGCTGTCCCGCCATGAATAAGGCGCTCAGTATAAGACAAAACAACAGGCAGTATGGGTTGCCAAACTTTCGTAACCTCGGCACGCTGCTGCGCATTCTGATAATCAGCAACGCTTTGGCATTGTTGCAGTCGCTGATCATGTCGAACAGCTGGATGGATGTGGCGCAGCACATGATGCAGATCAACACGCTGTTGACACCGGTATTGTTCTCCAGCCTGTTGCTGCTGTGGTCCGCGCAATCGTGGCTAAACCGGATTTCGTACCGGCGCGGAGCATGGGTGGTGACGTCCTTGGTGGTTGCAGCAAGCGTTTCCATCTATTATTTCGGCGGGGAGTTGTACCGTCCGCCCGAACAACTGGACAACTATTTCGATTTGGTGCGTTGCGGGCTGCTCAGCGCGGTGGTGTGCGGATTCCTGCTGCTATATTTCCGGTTGCGCTCCCGGATACTGTCACGCGCGTTGAGCGATGCGCGTTTGCAGGTATTGCGCGCGCGCATCCGCCCGCACTTCCTGTTCAACACCATCAATGCCGTGCTGGGTATCGTGCGCGCGCAACCCAGACAGGCCGAAGCGGCGCTGGAGGACATGGCCGATTTGTTTCGCATGGCGATGTCGGATGCGCAGGATCTGGTGCCGCTGGGACGGGAAGTTCAGCTGAGCAAACAATATCTGGCGCTGGAGCAGTTGCGCATGGGTGACCGGCTGCGCGTGGACTGGCAAATTCGGGATGTTCCCGAAGATGTGCTGATTCCGCCGCTGTTGTTGCAACCCTTGCTGGAGAACGCCGTTTATCACGGTATCGAGCCGTTGACCGAGGGCGGCAGTATCAGCATAACGCTGAGCCACAGCGGCGATCAAGTGCACCTCAGGGTTGAAAATCCCTGCCCGCTGCGCGCCGATTTGCCGCACCGGGGCAACCGCGTCGCTTTGCGCAACATCCGCGAACGGCTTGACCTGCTGTTTGATGTCGAGGCGAACTATCAGGTCGAAAGCGGCAAAGATTTTTACCGTGTGGAAATCGTATTCCCGTATGTATCACGTGTAAAGGAGCGCCCCCAACCATGAATGAAATCGAGCTGGCTTTGCGAGTTTTTATTGTGGATGACGAGCCGCCGGCCCGCAATCGGCTGCGCGATCTGCTGAGTGATTGCAGCGAACAGCTGGCTCTCGAGCTGGTGGGCGAAGCGGGCAATGGCCGTGAAGCGTTGGACAAGCTGGCGGACATCGTCGCCGATGTGGTGTTGCTGGACATCCGCATGCCGCAAATGGACGGCATCGAACTCGCGCAGCATCTGAACAAACTGCCCAAGCCGCCGGTGGTGATCTTCACCACCGCTTACGATGCGTACGCGATCAAGGCATTCGATCTGCGCGTGATCGATTATTTGCTCAAGCCGATAAGACTGGGGCGGTTGTTCGAGGCGCTGAACCGGGCGCGTGTAGCGGTACCGGTGCAAACCGAGATGCTGCGCGAACTGCTGCCCGACCCGCGCAAGAATCTATCCATCCACGAGCGCGGCAAGATCCACCTGATACCCATCGAACAGGTGCTGTATCTGCGCGCCGAATTGAAATACATCACGGTGCGCACCGCCGAACGGGAGTTCCTGATCGAGGAATCGCTCAATGCGCTGGAAAAGGAATTCGCCACGCGCTTCGCGCGTATCCACCGCAATTGTCTGATCGCGAAAGATGCGATTGCCGGCTTCGAGAAAGGCGGTGACGAAGGTGAAAGCGGCTGGATGGTCAAGCTGAAAGGCCTGGATGAACTGCTCGCGATCAGTCGCCGGCAGCAGCACATCGTCAAGGAATTCAGCAGGACCTAGTTATTTATTGTCCGCGGGAAATCGGCAGCTGGTATCCTGGACATTCCCACCCGCTGCTACGGTGTTTCTGCAGATCGGGCTATTACAGATTGCCAGGCAAGCAGTTTTTGCCCGTAGCTGATACCGGCATTGGCCGGACTGGTCGAGGGCAGCCGCCGGTATTGCAGCGCGGCCGATTCAAGGTACGGATGGACGTATTTCAGAAAACACTGCTCGGCTTTGGCTCCGTTGAAGTATATGCGGGAGATATCGGGATGCCCCAGGAAAAATGAATTGAAGTCGTTGGGGACGACCGAGCCCGCCTGAATGTCCGAATCGAGACTGCCGGTGCGGATGCATGAAGCGATGACGTCCCATAACGCGATCCCGGAACCTCTCAGAATATCGATGCGGTCTGTATAGGGAAGGCCGGATTCGGCACCGATAAGTTCACCCATGATGGTCCAGAAGGCGTTTCTGGTATGGGCGTAATACCGGCCCGTTGCAAGCGATACCTTTCCCGGCATACTGCCAAGGATCAGCACGGTTGCAGTCCTGTCCTCAATTGGTTCGAAGCAATAAACGCGGGGCATCTGGATAAGCAGTGGTCGTTGCGTGCAAAAAGATCCGCCCTGAACCCGTCAGGATGGTGAAGGCCTGGCCATCGATCACGCCGTTCGGTGGTGAACCCCTGCGAACCAGACCGCAATCGCGGGCTTGCGGGGGAACGGCATCATCCGCTGTTGCGCAACCCGGTTGCAATGCCGTTGATGGTCAGATGAATGGCGCGCTTGACCCGTTCGTCGGTGTCGCCGGCACGGTGGCGCTGCAGCAGCGCGACCTGCAAATGGTTGAGCGGATCGATGTAGGGTGTGCGGGTCAGCAGGCTGCGCGCGAATGTCGGGTTGTCCTGCAACAGCGAGGTATTGCCGGTTACCTTGAACATCATCTTCACGGTATCGTTCCATTCGTGTTCGATAACGCCAAAAATACGTTCGCGCAATTCGACGTCGTCCACCAGCTCGGCATAGCTGGAGGCGATGCCCATGTCGGTCTTGGACAGCACCATGTCCATGTTCGACATCAAACCGCGAAAGAACGGCCAGCTCTTGTACATGGAGCGCAGTTGTGCGAGACCCGCATCGCCCTCGCTGTCGATGAACTGCTTTACCGCACTGCCGAAACCGAACCAGCCCGGCAGCAAGGTGCGGTTAAGTCCCCAGCTGAACACCCAGGGAATCGCGCGCAGATCCTCGATACGATCGGAAGCCTTGCGCGCTGAAGGCCTGCTGCCGATGTTCAGCTCGGCAATCTCGCGTATCGGTGTGGACGTAAAGAAATACGTGTTGAAACCGGGTGTCTCGTATACCAGTTTGCGGTAGGCCGCAAAGGCATACAGGCTGAGCTTCTCCATGATGCGCATGTATTCCGGGTTGCCGTCCGCGTCATGCGGGTGATCCAGCAGGGTGGCTTCGAATGTCGCCGCAATCAGTGTCTCGAGATTGCGCCTGCCGATCTCTGGGTTGGAATATTTGCTGGAGATGACCTCGCCCTGTTCGGTGATGCGGATCTGTCCGTTCACGCTGCCCGGCGGTTGCGCCAGGATTGCATCGTAGCTCGGGCCGCCGCCGCGGCCGACGGTGCCGCCGCGGCCGTGGAACAAACGCAGTTCGACGCCGTGCTTGGCGAAAATCTTCACCAGTTCCACTTCGGCCTTGTACAGCTCCCAGTTGGCCGTCACATAGCCGCCGTCCTTGTTGCTGTCGGAATAGCCGAGCATGACTTCCTGCGTGTTGCCGCGGCTGCTCAGCAGCCTGCGGTAATACGGGAGCGAGAACAGCTCGTCCATGATGACCCCGCAACCGCGCAGGTCTCCGATGGTCTCAAACAGCGGAATGATGTTGATGTGCAACTGGTGGGAGCCTTTTTCCAGCAGGTCGACCTGCTGCAGCATCAGCGCGAGTTCCAGCAAGTCGCTGACCGACTCGGTCATTGAGATGATATGGTTGGGCAGTGCCGCGCGGCCAAAACGCTGATGGATCTGCGCGGCGGCCTGCATGATGCGCAACTCGCTTTGCGCCACGCTGCCATATTGATCGATCTCGCCGAGCAACGGCTTGCCGGCCTGCAATGCGGCGAGCAGCACTTCCCGGCGTGCGCCCTCATCGAGGTCGCGGTAATCCGGTTTTCCACCGCTGCGCGAGAATAGTTCGGAGATGGTCTGTTCGATGACGGCGCTGTGCTGGCGCATATCCAGCGGCGCGAGATGGAAGCCGAACACCTCGACGGCACGGCGCAGGTTGGCCAGTCGTCCGCGCGCCAGGTGTACGGCCCCGTGTTTGTACAGGGAATCGATCAGCACGTCCAGGTCGGCGATCAACTCCTGCGGCGATCCATAGGGCTCGGTGTTCTCGCCGACGGGACGAAGTTTTGCCACCTCGTGTCCCAACAGACTTGCGGTAGCCGTCAAACGCGAATAGATCAGGATCAGCGCGCGGCGGTAGGGTTCGTCAATACGATGTACGGCCTTGTCCGGGGAAGCATCGGAAAGTTCGCGCAATGCGTCGCTTACGTCGACGAGGCGGTCTGTCAGGCTGAGGCGCGTACCGAGAAAATGGGTTTCCTTCAGGTAATGTTCGAGCGCCAGAGCGGAATGCTGCTGCACCGCGTCCATCATCACATCGTGGGTGACGAACGGATTGCCGTCACGGTCACCGCCGATCCAGCTGCCGACATGCAACAGCGGCGGAACCTTGATGTCCCTGTCAAAGCGCGCTTCGAGCTGGCTTTCCAGGTTGGCGTAGATTCTCGGTATTTCGTTGAGGAAGGTATAGCGGTAAAACTCCAGGCCGTTCTTGATTTCGTCACTCACGTTCAGCTTGGTGGTGCGCAACATGCGAGTCTGCCAAAGGATCAGCACGAAACGGCGCAACGCGTTTTCGTTTTCTGACAGATCCTCGGGGGTCATGTCCATGCGGTCGCGATCCGACATCAGGCGCGAAATAATCAATTGGCAATCGAGGATGCTCTTGCGCTGCACTTCGGTGGGATGTGCGGTCAAAACCGGCGCGATCAGTGCCTTGTTCAGGAATGTTTGCAGTGTTTCCTTGCTGACATGTTTTTTCCCGGCGCGATCCAGTGCCAGCAGCAGGCTGCCGTCCTTGGGTGCGCTGCCCGCCTTGAGGTGGGCGCGATGGCGGCGGTTGTGGTGCAGGTCTTCCGCAATGTTGGACAGTTGAGAGAAATAGCTGAAGGCGCGCACCACAAGCAGCGCATCGCTGGGCGAAAGCGCATTCAGAATCTGTTCCAGTTGCAAATGGTCACGGTCATCCTGGCTCTTGTGGAAAGTTACCGCGGCGCGCCGGACACTCTCGATCAGCTGAAAGGACGCCTCGCCTTCCTGCTCGCGCAGCGTGTCGCCGAGAATGCGGCCAAGCAGGCGCACGTCATCGCGCAGAGGCAGGTCCTTGCTGGAAATATTGCTAGGTGTGGCAATCAGATTCATCACGCTCTCGGAACAGAAGCACTGCACACCCTATGTTAGAATGCTGCAAAGACCGTTTGTTGGTTAAAGAATAATTTAAGGTTCAAATTTCCGGAAATAATCTCATGAATCAGAAGCACCATCAAGGCCCCGCTCGATTAGTGATCGCCTCGCGGGAAAGCGCTCTCGCGATGTGGCAGGCGGAACATATCCGGGACAGGCTGCGCGAATTATATCCGCAAACCGAGGTTAGCATATTGGGCATGACCAC
>DATKVR010000024.1:0-6060 GCA_035529955.1 Gallionella sp. | reverse complement strand
TCTTTGTTGCATAGATTGAGTTTTAATTCTTCTAATTGGCTGCGCAGCAGGATCTGTTCTTTATCAAAAAAATTAAACGGATTTAAGCGTGATTTAATACTTTTTTTAATGGTTTTAATACTATCATTTAGCGCAATAATTTCATTTCTAACATTTGCTTTTATTGATTCGTAATTTCTTGCGGCGGCTATTTGGCTGTCAAGCTGGAAATTTAAATCGGAAATATTTATGCTATCAAACCAATCCAGTTCATCAGTTAGCAGGCTCTTTTTGTTATTTAGTTCATTGATAATCGTGCTCAGACGGTTGTACTCTTGCGTGAATGGATTGTATTCCATAGGTAATCATTTCCTCGAATAGCTTTGCCGACGTTAATGGAAGGGCTTGCCTGGAAGCCGGCAAAGCCCTCTTTCTAAAGCAGTCTCCTTGACCGCAGAGTTGGGTATTTATTTAACTGAATGCATTGTGAAGCACAATTTCACCCAAGACAATCATTGTCTGTATTTGCCACTCAATGATCCTAATCGAAATCAATAGACTGATCAAAATGGCTATTCGTATCCCCCCAACACGCCCACCACTGCCCAGAAAAAAGTTTTAATCGGGGATATGGCCACGCCACGGATGGGCCGAACGGCCACGTTTAAAAGTTAGGGCATTGCGCTCGCTTATTCGTGATCCGCGTAGCGGTTTTTCTTCGCTGTTTACCCCTATATATATAAGAAATCCCAAATTCAACTTACGGCCAATAATTGCTGGCTATCTTGAGAATTGGGAACCCACCATTTTTGAGAATTTCGTGGGTTCCTGTGCGACTTGATTTTCCAATCTTCAGTAAAAGTTTGCGGCGGGGCTTTCGGCCACCCCAACTTCACGCTTAAAAATAGTTCAGCAGATACGCTATCCCAGGCAAATTGCGAATTCGAATACATTAAAATATAGATATAAGCATGATCATTCGATGATCAGAAGATAACAATAAAAATAAGGAGAAATTCGATGTATATGTATAGCGAAAATGCGGTCCGGAAGTCCGTAGATAAAATCGGTGGTGTCACTAAAACGAGCAATCTGCTGGGTGTTTCAAATGGAGCTGTCCACGCCTGGATCAAAAACAGAAGGGTAACCAATATCGACTACGCAAGAAAGCTTTCAGAACTGTCCGGAGTTCCGCTGGAAAAAGTGAGGCCGGTGTGATTCGGCCCTGTGTGGACTTTGATGGACTCATTGCCAACGGTCATGGCCACCTGGTCGAAATCAATCCAATAACCGGCAATCGACAGTATCACCAGGCTGGGAACGACGTTTTTTGCGTAGTTGAAATCTTGGGTGGCAAGCAATCAGTGGCAGCTAAGCTGGGCGTTGAAGAGATTGAGATCGAGCATTGGATCGACGACCATTATGTTCCGACACGGTACGCTGAAGAGATCCACGATTTGACGGGTTGGAGTGTCTGGTCAATACAGGTGTCGCCGGTGGGGAATTGTGCTTAAGGCGTCAGGTGATAGAATGAAAGTGAGAGTTTTTGATGCTCCGACGCTCCAGATGCAGGCGAAGCCGCTTAACTGTATAATGAAGCTTATAGCAGACTTCATAATAGGCACGGCTCCAAGCGGCTATCAATTGGGGGTGCATATGGGGGTGTCATTGAAATCTGAGACGTTATAAATTAGCATTAGCAAGGTTTGTAGCTGATCGTTCAATTGCACCTATCACCACCAAACATACGGCGCCAAAGCGTACCCCCCAAAGCAGCATGCCTGGAAAATTCCATATCAAAACTTTCGGTTGCCAGATGAACGAGTATGACTCGGACAGGATGGCGGATGTGCTGCGCACCCATCAAGGCATGGAATCGACCGACCAGCCGGAGCAGGCCGATCTGATTTTGTTCAATACCTGCTCGATACGCGAGAAAGCCGAAGAAAAAGTGTTTTCCGATCTGGGGCGCATCCGTCCGCTCAAGCTGGCCAACCCCGATTTGCTGATCGGCGTGGGCGGCTGTGTGGCCAGCCAGGAAGGTGCCGCGATTCTGAAGCGTGCGCCCTATGTCGATATCATATTCGGCCCGCAGACCCTGCACTGCTTGCCGCAGCTGCTGCAGGCACGCCGGGATACCGGGCAACCCCAGGTGGACATCAGCTTCCCCGAGATCGAGAAATTCGACCATTTACCGGTGCCGCAAACCAGCTCGGGCACCGCGTATGTTTCCATCATGGAAGGTTGCAGCAAATACTGCACGTTTTGCGTCGTGCCCTATACGCGCGGCGAAGAGGTATCCCGCCCGCTGGCCGACGTGATGCGCGATGTGCAGCAGCTGGCCGCGCAGGGTGTTAAAGAGGTGACGCTGTTGGGCCAGAACGTGAATGCCTACTGTGGCTCGGGAGAGGACGGCGAAACCGTGGATTTTGCTTTTCTGCTGCAGGCCATCGCAGCGCTGGATGGCATATCGCGGCTGCGTTATACCACTTCACACCCCAGGGATATGAGCCAGCGGCTGATCGATGTGTATGCGACCACGCCCAAGCTGGTCAGTCATCTGCACCTGCCGGTGCAGTCCGGTTCGGATCGCATCCTGGCGGCGATGAAACGCGGCCATACCGTGCTGGAATATAAATCCATCATCCGCAGGGTGCGCGCCGCACGCCCCGATATTTGCATCACTTCCGATTTTATCGTGGGTTTCCCCGGCGAGACCGAACAGGATTTCGAGGCGACCATGGGGTTGATCGACGAAGTCGGCTTCGATAACAGTTTCAGCTACCTTTACAGCCCGCGTCCCGGCACACCGGCTGCCGAATTGCGCGACGACACGCCGTTCGAGGTCAAGGCGAGGCGGCTGAAACGTTTGCAGGATCGCATCGCGGAACAGGAGGCGGGAGTGGCCAGGGTGATGCTGGGCACGACACAACGCGCATTGGTCGAAGGCGTGTCGAAAAAAGATGCCCTGGAGTTGGCCGCACGCACCGACAACAACCGGGTGGTGAATTTCAGCGGCGCAGCAAGCCTGATCGGCGAATTTGTCGATTTGAAAATCACCGGGGTGGTGCGCCACACGCTGCGCGGTGAACTCGTGGCGAAACCAGCATGACCCGTGCTGCAAAAAGGAATTTATCGTCCGGGCTCTCACTGACTGTGCAATACGCGAGCAGTGCGCAGCACTTGCCGACCCGCGCGCAATTCCGGCGCTGGATAAAGGCCGCGTTGCACCCGCAAGGAGTACGCCGGCAGGTACCCGGCAGCTTCGCTGCCACCCTTCCGCTGCAACGTGACGCGAAAGTAACTTTGCGCATCGTCGACGAGGCTGAGGGGCGCGAGCTGAACAAGAATTATCGCGGCAAGGATTACGCCACCAATGTGCTGACTTTTGTGTATGACGATATGCCGGAACTGGCTGGCGATATCGTGATTTGCGCCCCGGTAGTTGAGCTTGAAGCGGTTGCGCAACACAGAGATCTGGCGGCGCACTACGCACACCTCAGCCTGCATGCCGCACTGCATTTGCAGGGCTACGGGCACGAAAACGATGCGGATGCGGCCGGGATGGAACAACTGGAAATCGATCTAATGCTAAAATTGGGTTATCCTGATCCTTATCGAATATGACATCCCACGCAATGGAACCTCCGGGAAGCAATAAACCCAGTCTGTTAGAGCGGCTTTCCACAATGTTGCTGCGCGAACCGGAAGACCGCGAGCAACTCGTTGCACTGCTGCATTCCGCCTATGATCGCAACCTGCTGGATGCCGACGCCCTGTCGATGATGGAAGGGGTGATGCAGGTCTCGGAGCGGCAGGTCCGCGAAATCATGATTCCGCGCGCGCAGATGGATGTCATCGACATCAGCCAGCCGCCTGAAAAATTCATTCCGTTTGTGGTTGAGACCGCGCACTCGCGCTTTCCGGTGATGGAGGGCGACAAAGACAACATCATCGGCATCCTGCTGGCGAAAGATTTGTTGCGCTATTACGCCGGCGAGGAATTTGACGTGCGCGACATGCTGCGCCCGGCCATATTCGTGCCTGAAGCCAAGCGTCTCAACGTGCTGCTGCGCGACTTCCGCAGCAACCGCAATCACATCGCGCTGGTGGTGGACGAATACGGCGGGGTTTCCGGCATGGTGACGATCGAGGACGTGCTGGAACAAATCGTCGGGGACATTGAAGACGAATACGATTTTGACGATGACGAAGACAACATCATCCCGGATGCCGTGGGGCACTACCGTGTCAAGGCCGACACCGAGATCGCAGATTTCAATAGCGTGCTAGGGACAGATTTCAGCGACGAGGAGTACGACACGGTCGGCGGACTGGTGTTAAAGGCAGCCGGTCAATTGCCCAAGCGCGGTGATCACATTAACATCGGTGAACTGATGTTTACCGTGTTGCGCGTGGATAGTCGCAGGCTTTACTCGATGTTGGTCGAACGCAAAACCCCCGTTGCATAAATCGCGTAAGCCCGGTCTGGCAACCTGTTGAACCGGAATGATTTATTCTGCCCAGCCTGTAATTTGATGTTAAAGTGCCCGTTCGTTGCGAGGGTTGGGTTGCCTGTGCGCCAAGCCAGCGGCACCGATTCATCTTGGAAGCGCTGCCGATGTAATTCGTCCTGTTGAAAGAAGTGAACACATTACCGAAGAACTAATAGATAGGGAATCGTTATGCTGTTTGATGAATTTGACCGGGAGGTGTTTTCAGGAGGCCAGGAGATATTCAGGTCCGGGGACGCCGGAGACTGCGCATATCTTATCGAAGAAGGCGTGGTCGAAATTCTGGTCATGAAAGAGGACGGCGAACACCGGATCAAACTGATAGGCCGGGGCGAGTTGTTCGGGGAAGTATCCCTGATCGATTACCAGCCCCGTACGGCAACCGTAAGGGCAATTGAAAGAACGGTGCTGGTGCCTATTCCGCGCAAGCTGATGGAGCAGTTGCTGGAAAAAAGTGACCCGGTATTGCGGCATTTGCTGCTGGTCATTCTGGAGCGTTTCAGGAACCGAAACGATGGTTCTTCGCTGTCGGCGGCAAGTGCGGTTGTTGAACCGGAACAACTGAAACGCCGCAACTCTGTTAAGGGCGAGGCGACGCAAAAGCTCTCTCTCGCCCACGGCATGAAGCGCGCCTTGAACCATGAAGAATTCCAGCTTTATTATCAACCGATCTGTAATCTTGCCAATGGCGCTGTCGCCGGATTCGAGGCGCTGATCCGATGGGATCATCCGATTGACGGGCCGCTACTGCCCGATGATTTCCTTTGGATCGCCGAGCAAACCGGCCTGATCAATGAAATCGGTCTCTGGACCCTTGATCGCGCCTGCAGAGACTGGGCAGTTCTGAAGAAATACACCGATTTCGACTCGCCGTTTGTCAGTGTCAATTTGTCGCCAGCCCAATTGAACAACGCGATGCTGGTAGAAGATGTGAAGCGCACGATGGCAGGCCAAAACATGGACCCCTCGGAATTGAAACTGGAACTGACGGAAACCGTCATGGTCGACCATCCTGAAGCTGCGTCGAACATCATGCACAGGCTGATCGAATTGGGTTGCACCCTTGCGCTCGATGATTACGGCGCCGGCCATTCCGGATTAAGGCATCTGCAGCGTTATCCGTTGAGCACGCTGAAAATCGACGGTGCTTTCGTCGAGCCGATTTTGAGGTCTCCGCAAAGCCTCGAAATTGTTCGTTCCAGCGTAGCATTGGCGCATTCGCTGGGCATGAGCGTGGTTGCCGAGGGCGTTGAGAGCGATGGTGTAAGAGTCAGGCTTCTGGAAATGAAATGTGACTTCGGGCAGGGCTGGTATTTTGGCAGGGCCGCCACCCTGAAGGAGCTGGAAATACGCTGCGCTAAAGCGTAGCTTCAACACGGTTCATGATTGACCGGCTTTAGAACTGTTCATCCGGTCCGAGATAGCGCCACTGACCGACCGGTAACTTTCCCAGTTTCACTTTTCCGATACGGATACGTTTCAGTCCGCTGACCTTCAGCCCGACCAGCTCGCACATGCGCCGGATCTGGCGCTTTTTCCCCTCATGCAGCACGAAGCGCAGCTGGTC
>DATKVR010000023.1:0-30718 GCA_035529955.1 Gallionella sp. | reverse complement strand
TGCCGCATGAGGCTCATCCAACCCAAGCAGGCGCGGGGTATTATCGGCTTCCTCAACTGCGATTTCTTCTGGCGGATTATCGGGGACTACAACATCTTCCTCTTTAAAAATACCGGCCAAAAGGGTTGAAACCCTTTCCGACTCACGTTGCAGTTTGGCTATCCGGTCTGCATCGAGAGCAAATCCAGCCGCCTCATTCGGTTTAGTTTTTGAAACTGGCTCGGCACCAGATGCGGCAACGTGTAAATCGCTGAACACCTTTTTAGGGTCAACGCCAAGGGTTTTGTATATTTTCTTTAGAGCATCGACTTCGGATGGCAAAACTTCTCCATCAGCCTGGGCTACCGTCGCCAAAAACGCCGCAATAGACTCAATTTCTGGCGGGGATAAATGTTCGAATTTCTTTTTTATTCCAATCAATGATACCGGCGCTGATTTGAGTAAGATTAGATGGGCATGCAACCGGCGCTGATGGCCTGCTGAAAGGTGTGTCCATAAATTGATTTGTTTTTGCAGATAGGTCAGTTCCGCAGCACTAAAATCCCCATCCGCAAATGCTACGGCAGAGGATAATTGCAGAGTCAGTAATGCAGCTTGGTATGCACCAGTTGCGCGGGATAACTCTTTGCCTGGATTTTGTTCGGCGAACAACGCGACCGTTTCATCTACTTTGGGCGGTTTTGCACCGCCGAGCATATCCGGTTCCATGCCTATGCCAGCAGACTCCAATACACCGGCTAAAGCGTTAATCTTTTCCTTTGTAAATGTGCCTTGCCCATTCAGGCGCGACAATAATTCAGAAAATTTAAATGTGGTCGCACCCTGGTCAAGCATCACCCTGATATCGCCAAGCGCTTTTTGCACGTCATCGGGCCAGATTGCCAGAGGTAAATAAATCAAACTCTCAAGAGTATTTTTTGCCTCTGTATTCTTTGCAATGGCTCGGCTAAATGGTGCCAACTCGTTGTTTGCTGCAAATACTAATTCTTGCAGTTTATTCAAAGGCACTGTCAGAATTGACACATCCGGTATTTCACCAAACGTTTTGGTGAGCAAAGATGAGTTGATGCCTCTACATCCCGTTGATGCCGGTCGGTAAACGACCTTTAGCTTCGTTTTATTGGGACGTACAATCAGGCCAGCGCCAAATTTTTCTGCATATTTAATTTCGAACAACTTCTCAAAATATTCAGGGCAACGTCTTGCGGCAGTGCGGATAGAAATATTTGGATCCAGTTTTACCCACGCACAAGCAAGGTGTTTCGGTATCGGCGCACCATCAATAGCCGCCATTCCTACCGCCAGGCGGATATAAAGTGGCAACTCAAAAGATTTTAAAAACACAGGAACAGGGTCAAGATACAGCTTGTTTTTTTGTTGCTGCGAAATGGAAATCCAGTCAAGCAGCTTGCTTGCATAACCGTTGAATGAGCCAGATTTATCGCCGTATATGCTTAGCAGGCGGCGAAGTTCTTTAGCAATTACCGGATAATCAGCAAGTGCGCTGGCATCGCTTGACGCATCGATGATTACACGGCGTTCGAGGCCATAAAAGAACAGAAAGATATACCCGATTTCAGCTTCAGGATGGCTGCGCCCACCGGCAAGCCATTCGAGATAAGCATGGCGAGCGGTTGGGGAAATATCTGAATAGCTCGGCCAGTATGAGAACTGCCTTTCCTTAAAATCACCCGTCGCTTCGACAAATTTTGTCGGATCAATCAAGCAGGGGTCATTTGAACCATACCCTGTAAGTAATTTTGTTCCAACATATATCATTCCGCTAGGAATAGTAAGGCCAGCAATTTCTATGGGCTGGCCTTCAGGTATCCATTTGGCTGCGCCAAATCCTTTCGGGGGTGCTGGAATACGGAATTCTGTATGCGAGGATTCTTGGGAGCGATTAGCCTGCCACGGCGAATCTGTGTTTGATGCCGTACTGCGTGCTACGACTATTTTTGCGTTTGCTTGTGGTTTTTGCTTTGCGCGACTCGATTTAGTTGGCGAGCGGAATAGCCATAGTATGCCAAGAAATAAGGTGAGCAAGATTAGGCCACTCATTTTCCAATCTCTTTAATGGGCTTTCCGTCAGTGGTGACGTTCAGTTTAGCACCATTCTAGGCTTGCCTGTACTCTCTCCAGATTACTTTTTATCCAAGGCTATTTAGATGCAACTGCCGACGCCGGAAGCGCGGGCGCGGTCACTGGCCAGAGACGCAAAGGATTACTTGTGTGAGCTCGAAATTTTCAATACCGGACTCTCAAATCCACATCATTCTAAAAATTGTCAGCGTCGGCTTAGGCCGAAATGGAGATGGTCTGGAAATCGATCTTTGCGGACTATTTGAGTTGTCAGTGGGGAGGTCTGTTGTTTTCGCACTATCGGCCATCTCGCACCTTATGTTTAACTTATGTTCCGTGAGCCCATTGCGGACATGATGATTTACTGAAAGCTGCCATTTGAGAGTGGCACTTGCGGCAGGCAATTTAGTACTTGATATGCAGCGTGGTGCCTTAGCGTACGGCCAGTAGAAATTACGCAGACGTCTGTTATTTTGGGAATGGTGGCTATCACCACAAACATTGTTCCCCGCTGATTGAGATTGCTGCCATTCAAGAATTTGACTAGTAAGTCTCGTGCCTGTTACGTCCATTCGCATTCCCGCTGAATAATATTTCAGAACGTGTAATGGATCTGTGGCAATTTAGTCATAGATAATGTAGATGTCAGTTTGACTTGGCTAAGCCTATCATCAACTTCACGAATCGTGCCCGCGTATCAACGCAGAGCTTGGAGTAAATCTGCTTGATCTGTGTGTTAACCGTATTCGTGCTGACGCCAAGTTGATCAGCCACCTCTTTGGCAGAACTGGCTTCCACAAGAGCAACGGCTACCCTTGCCTCGGCCAGTGTCAAGCCGTAGGCGCTTTGCAAGGCGGCCAGATCAATTTTCACAGCCTGCGTGCTATCGGCAATAAAAATAATTGCAGAATACACACCATTGCCCGCGCCGAATTCATTGTGCCCTTCCAAGGCAGAGAGCTGCAGGGTATAGATTCCGGCACCGGAGGTGTGGGGCACGGCGATGCACTTGGAGAAATGCGATGTGTCGTAAGGGCCGCGCGCCAAGGTGGAACTTATTGCCTCGCTAATTGCTTCCCTTGCCGAAGCACTTTCGGCAACCAGCTCGCCGAAATCTGGCGTATGGGTTAATTTGCGCAAGCTCAACCCATCGTTATCCTCCAACATGCGTTTTGCCGATCGATTGGCGAATGCCACTTGGCCTTTGTCGTTTATCAGCAATATCCCGGACGGCAAGGAATCCAGCGTATTCAGCGAAGTTGCAATGGTCAGTTCAGCCGTGCGCAAACGCTGCATTACCCCGAGCGAACATGACAAATGCGGTAGCAATAGTTTCATGCGGCTGCGATTTTCTTCAGTGAAGTCAGGGTGATGCGAGCCGCGAAAAATTGAATAAGCTGTTGGTATAGATTCGGTTATTTCCGTTCCGAACACACAACCTGTTACCAATTGCACCATATTTTCGTTGCGAGCCAAACATTCCTTATAGAAATCCGACGCAAGCAATTTGGTGCGAGGAACCAGTTCATCACCGATAAGCACCTTTCCCGTGCTGAAGATCTTTCGTTCAGTCATGGCAATTGTCCAAAGGTCCTGGTCAAAGTATTTCTGCACATACTGATCGACGTGATCCTGCGTGATGCCGTACAGGAAGGAGTAACCGCCATCTTGGGGAGTGTGCAAAGGGGAATGCAGGATACCGGCGGGCGCCTGAAGATAATCGGTTACCGCAGGCAGAATATCTTTTGTCCAGCGGCCTGGGGCAGTCGCCCCTTCATAGATTAGCCTGATCAACTCGCTCAGGCGTGTCAATTCGACATTTTGGAAATTCATTTTTTACTTCCATACCCAGTTTAGGTGATGCATATCTAAATAATCCCCAATATGATCATTGTCAATATGCTTTATGTATTGAACGGGGTGTGAAATGTAACAATTTCTACATACAAATATGTATGTAGTAAGGGAGCGATCTAAAAGGAGTCTAAAAATGGGATCAATGAAAATATTCTTGGGCGTGTGCCTCTTATCAGTTCTTTCCGCATGTGGTGGCGGGAGTGGGAACAGCACCACCAGCAGCGCATCGCTTGTTGTAGATAATATAACTTGTAGCAACAACCCAACCGTGGATAGTACCTTGAGCGGTAATACGCCAATACTAAACACAGCTTGGGACAAGGGTAGTCCCACCTACCATTCGCTGACCACACGCAAGGATGCCGCTGGTAACCCGGTGACTGTGGCCTACATGCTTCATCCATCAGTGGGAACATCAAAGGGCTTGATCATACTGTTTGTCGGCGGGCAGGGGATTGCAGCGCTTACGACCAGTGGTGGTGGGGCTATGTCAGGAGCTGGCTTGGCATACGAAACTCGCAGTGCCAATATGTTTGCTCAGCAGGGCTTCGATGTGGCAACCATTGATCATCCGTCCGATGAAACATCGACTTACACCTACAACTCTCAGTATGATGCCTATCGTACCTCTATGCGTGCCGCAGTCGATATCTCGTCCGTGATCAACGATGCGGACACGAGCGGCCTGCCGGTCTTTCTGGAAGGATCCAGCCGTGGTTCCATTTCTGCTACATCAAATTCGAAATTGAGTTCAGGCATCGCTGTTGCCAGCCCGGTCACGAGTGGCGGTGGCGATCCCATTGGTGGTGCTGGCTCTAAACCTACATTACAAGCTGCATCCATTCACATTCCGATGCACGTTACATGGGATACCCAGGATAGTTGTTCCGTTACTGTGCCCGCAGATGCTCAATCCATGGCACAGAATTTTCTGAACGCCGGAGTCAACATTACCGCAACTGCTATTGCTGGTGGACTCGGCGACTATCCACCTGGCTGTAGTGGCGCCGGATATCATCAATATTTCGGTGTGGAGTCCTGTACCGTCGGAAGCGAAACCACGTGGGCCGCTACCGTCGCGACCAGCCTAACCTCAAGTGGGAATCATCGGCCTGTGGCTTTGGCGATTTCGAAGTCCACCACCGGTGGTGCAGCGGTTACGATCGATCTTAGCAGCTACACCAGCGACGCTGATGGTGACACTTTGAGTTATGCACTACCATACAAAATCACCAGCCTTGGTGGCGCCTTGTCACTGACCGGTTCGATACTGACTTATACCCCGCCAAACGCTTCGTCTTATACCGCAGGAACGGATGATACGTTTGTGTATGTGGTAAGCGACGGTAAGGGTGGCACCGCTAATAATGTAGTTACAGTCACTCTACACTGATCATTTACACGCTTGCGTCCATTTTCCGCTACTTAGTTGACAATTCGACCCATAGACCAAACGGTCTGTCACGGCCGAAGAGCGGATGCTTGCGGCATTTTTAGTTAAATTCTCAAATGTGTCGGCTGCTGCCTGTAACCAGCGTCGGCTATGCGGCGCTCTGAATCACTCAAGCGTGAACGGCAGCTTTGTTAGGGTCAATTTCAGGGTGTAGACTTCGGGAAAGTGCTATTTGCTGCCAGTCGAGGTATAGAATATCCGGCAAGAAAGCGGACGATCGTGACCGGCAACAAGCGGCCTATTGTGGTCGTTCATGACGGTCTTTTTTTTCGCGCAATAAAATTCCCGGGTGCTATATCTACTTTATCAACTTCGTTTTAATAAAGCATGTTCAGATTAAAATTAAAAATAGTATTCCCCCCTAAAACTATTCCATTACGTTACCAATCACTTAAGCGCAGCGCACTGTTCTAGTGCATTTAACTTCTCAATCTACTGAAATACACCATAAGTTCTCATTGAATTGGAATTGGCTCGTTTATTGCAATGCATCAGTAAATATGTGCGGAAGCTGAGATTGAAACGAATCCTGATCATTGATGACGTGCGAGATCGTGCTACATGGTTGAAGGCCAGTCTGGAACTGGCCGGGTTCGATGTCGTCGGGCTGCTGGCATGGGAGCAGGTAGACGAGCATGCCATCAGCGCGGCTTCAGCCGATGTGATCATCGTGGATGCCGATGCGCCGGGCCGGGATACGCTGGAGCAGATCAGCCTGATGTCCTCCACGCTGGAAAAACCGGTGGTGGTGCTGGGCGCGCAAAAGGACCAGCGCAGCATCCAGGAGGCGATGCGCGCCGGGGTCAGCGCCTATGTGGCGCATACGGTTCAGGGCGATGATCTGAGCGGCATCATCCACGTGGCCGCCGCGCGTTTTGCCGAGCACAAAAAACTGCGCGATGAATTGAAGGAAGCAAAGAACCAGCTGGCGGAACGCAAGCTGGTAGATCGCGCCAAGAACATCCTGATGGCGGATCACGGCTACAGCGAACCGGACGCCTACAAGCGCATGCGCAACATGGCGATGAACAAGGGCAAACGCCTATCCGAGATCGCCGAGGCCATCATCATGGCCAAGGAACTCGGCTCCTGAATGCTGCATCTGGGTGCACAGCTGTATGGGAAATGCACCAAAGCGTCGCGGTTGATGTCACCAGACTCATATACACACCAACTCGGACAATCAGCCAAACCCTTAGCTGCTCGTGCGTTTCAACCGATATTGGATTATTGGCATAGGTATTGCGAGGTAATTCTCCGTAACCGAATCAATGTCGATCCGGCACAAGTTTGAACGGACAAAGGCGTCCCGCTGCGTATATGCGCAGCCGGGCGCCTTTTTTATTGCGGGTTGTTGTTTTGGCAGCAAAGCAGTTAATTTTATAAGGAGCAATCAAAATGGCATCAGGATTCTGGCAGGCGGGACACAGGCCGACGTTGTTCGCGGCATTTTTGTATTTCGATTTGAGCTTCATGGTGTGGGTAATGCTGGGCCCGCTCGGTGTGCAGATTGCCAGCGACCTCGGGCTCAGCCCGGCGCAAAAGGGCTTGATGGTGGCGACGCCGGTATTGTCCGGCGCGTTGCTGCGCATCGTTATGGGCATAATGGTGGATCACTTGAAACCGAAACTGGCCGGGGTTATCGGCCAGGTGATCGTGATCGCGGCATTGGCGATGTCCTGGGCCTTTGGCGTGCATACCTTTCACCAGGTGCTGGTGCTGGGCACGATGCTGGGCGTGGCTGGCGCATCGTTCGCTGTGGCGCTGCCTCTGGCCTCGCGCTGGTATCCGCCCGAGCACCAGGGCACTGCGCTCGGCATCGCAGGGGCCGGCAATTCGGGCACCGTGCTGGCAGCGCTGTTCGCGCCGCTGCTTGCGACATATTACGGTTGGCAAAATGTGCTCGGCATGGCTGCCATTCCCCTGACCGTGGTTTTGATCGCCTATATGATCATGGCGAAGAACAGCCCGGAATGCCCGCCGGCCAAATCGCTGGCTGATTACTTCAAGGTGCTGAAGGACAAGGACGCGTGGTGGTTCATGTTCTTCTACAGCGTGACATTCGGCGGCTTCGTCGGACTGGCGGCCTCGCTGACCATCTATTTCAATACGCAATATGGGCTGAGCCCGGTGATCGCCGGCTACTTCACCGCCGCTTGCGTGTTCGCCGGTTCCATGGTGCGGCCGATCGGCGGCATGGTGGCAGACCGGGTCGGCGGCATCCGCTCGCTGTCCGTGATGTACCTGCTGGCCGGCGTGTTCCTCGCGATCGTCAGTGTCGGATTGCCCAATGCATGGTTGGCCCTGGCGGCGTTCGTCGTGGCGATGCTCGCACTCGGCATGGGCAACGGCGCGGTGTTCCAGCTGGTGCCGCAGCGCTTCCGCAAGGAGATCGGCGTGATGACCGGCCTAGTAGGCATGGCCGGCGGCGTGGGCGGATTCTACCTGGCCTCGAGCCTGGGTTATGCCAAGCAATTGACCGGCAATTACCAGATCGGTTTCCTGATCTTTGCCGGCCTGGCGATACTTGCCCTGGTCGGATTGCTAGGCGTCAAAACCCGCTGGCGCACCACATGGGGTTCATCTGCGCTGACCTTGGCGAAGGTATAGCTTTGTGTTGAGATGTAGACTCGCCACATGCCGCTAACAATCACTCTCGGCCAAACCAGCGAAACTGGGCAGCGCGAGCGCAACGAGGATTTCTTCGGGGCGACTACGCCGACTGGTGAGCAGCTCGCTACCAAAGGCGTGCTGCTCGCGGTGGCGGACGGTGTCGGCGGCAATGCTGGCGGGCGCGAGGCGGCGGAGATGACCGTGCGCGGCGTGCTGTCCGATTACTATGCGACGCCGGAAACCCTCGGTGTCGCCACCGCGCTGGACAAGGTGTTGTCTGCGCTCAACCGCTGGGTCATCTCGCAGGCGAGCAGCCATCATGCGATGTCCGGCATGGCGACCACGCTGTCGCTGCTGGTGCTGCGCGGCAAGCATTACACCTCGGCGCACGTCGGCGACACGCGCATCTACCTGCTGCGCAACGGCGAAATGAAGCAGCTCACCACCGATCATGTGTGGGACAGGCCGGACATGCGTCATGTACTTAAGCGCGCCATCGGCCTTGACCAGCAACTGCTGGTGGATTATGCCGAGGGCGAGCTGCAGGCCGGCGACGTATTCGCGCTGATGAGCGACGGCGTGTGGGAAAGCCTCGGGCAAAAAGGTGTACACGAGACCATCCAGCTCTATCAAACCCCGCAATTGGCCGCAGACAACCTGGTCAAGCGCGCACTGGCGGCGGGCAGCCACGACAACGCCACCGCGCTGGTGGTGCGCATCGAGCAGCCCGGCGAAGAAAACCTCGCGGACATGCTGGAAGAAGCCAAGCGCCTCGGGTTGCCGCCGCGCCTCAAGCCCGGCGAGCAGCTGGACGATTTTGAGGTGATCGAGCTGCTGTACGAATCGCGCGCCAGCCTGATCTACCGCGTCAAAAATCTGCTCAACGGCCAGGTGTGCGTGCTTAAGACCCTGCAGCCGCTGTTCGCCAACGACATCGAAAGCTACAACGGACTGCTCAACGAAGAGTGGCTCGGCAAGCGGGTTGTCGCGCACTATTTTCCGCAGGTGCTGCCGATCCCGGCCGGGCGGCGCAGCTGTTTGTATTACGTGATGAGCTGGCATCCCGGCGCCACGCTGCAACAAAAGCTCGACAGCGGCCAGCACTTCAGCGCCGCCGATGTCGCCGGCATCGGCCTGCGTCTGGCAAAAGGATTGGGCGCTTTGCACCGCCTAAACATCGTGCACCGCGACATCAAACCAGCCAACCTGCACCAGGACGAAGACGGCAAGCTGCGCATCCTCGACCTTGGTGTCGCCACCAGCGCAGTGACGGTGGGGGAAAATACCGGCAGTCCCGGCACGCCCAGCTTCATGGCCCCCGAATTGTTTGCGGGTGAAACCGCCAATACGCGCAGCGACCTCTATGCCGCGGGCGTCACGCTCTACCACCTGCTGACGCGGCGCTATCCCTATGGCGAAGTAGAACCGTTCCAGCACCCGCGCTTTGGCGACCCGGTACCGCCGACACGCTATCGTCCGGACATCCCGCAATGGCTGGAAAGAATCGTGCTGAAAGCCGTCGCGCACGACCCCGCGCAGCGCTTTGAGACCGCCGAGGAAATGCGGCACGAACTGGAGGTCGGCGAGCGCAGGCCCATTCTGCCGCCGCCCACGCCGCTGCTGGGGCGTGACCCGCTGCTGGTGTGGAAATGGATCGCGATCGTTTCCTTGCTGGCCAATCTGGCGTTGCTGTTCAAGTTGCTGGTTCGATAGTAGCGCCGCAATCACGCACCCCATAAAATAACAGCAGCCGAAATCACACAGGAGCAAATCGAAATGGCACAACCTGAAAAATCCACCGCAGCAGATCATTTGGTATCCGGCAGCGATGCGCCGGAACTCAAAGAGGTCAGGGTCGGGTTCATCCCGCTGACCGATTGCGCCTCGGTGGTGATGGCCTCGTTGATGAAGTTCGACGAGAAATACGGCATCAAGATCATTCCCTGCAAGCAGCCCTCATGGGCGGCCGTGCGCGACAAGGTGGTCAGCGGCGAACTGCAAGCTGCGCAGGCGCTGTATGGGCTGGTGTACGGCGTGCACCTCGGCATCGGCGGCCTCAAGAAAGACATGGCCGTACTGATGACCATCAACAACAACGGCCAGGGCATCTCGCTCGCCAGGAAACTCAAGGACAAGGGTGTCACCGACGGGCCGTCGCTGGCGAAGCTGATCAAGACGCAACCGCGGGATTATATTTTTGCCCACACTTTCCCGACCGGCACCCATGCGATGTGGCTGTATTACTGGCTGGCTAGTTACGGCATCGACCCGATCACCGACATCAGGACCATCACCGTGCCGCCCCCCCAGATGGTCGCGAATGCGCGGCTCAGCAGCATGGATGGCTTCTGCGTGGGCGAGCCGTGGAATGCGCGCGGCATCCACGACAAGGTCAGCTTCTCGGTGGCCTCGTCGCAGGACATCTGGCCCGACCACCCCGAGAAAGTACTGGGCGCCACCGCCGAATTCGTCGAGCAATATCCCAACACCGCGCGCGCACTCGTGATGGCCATGCTCGATGCGGCAAAGTTCATCGACACCCAGGGCAACCGCGCCAAGGTGGCGGAACTCATCGCCAGCCCAGATTACGTCGATGCGCCCGTCGGAGTCATCGCGGGACGGTTCATGGGGGACTATGAAGACGGCCTAGGCAAGACATGGCATGACTCTAACCACATGAAGTTCTTCAACGATGGCAAAGTGCCTTTCCCGTATCTCTCGGACGGCATGTGGTTCCTCACCCAGTTCAAGCGGTGGGGGCTGCTCAAGGAAGACCCGGACTATCTCGCCATCGCCAAACAGATCAACCGCATCGAGCTGTATCGACAAGCCGCAGCGCAGCTTAACGTGGCCGTACCCGCTGATGCGATGCGCAGTTCAAGATTGATGGATGGTACGGTGTGGGATGGCAAGGACCCGATGGGATATGCGGCTAGATTCGATGTGTATGTAGGATGAACAGCAGTGCGGTTACGCACCAAAGTTAATACGACTGTGCGCCATTGCGCACCAAATAGATGCGATAGATGAGCGCATGTCACGCTGCAACCCAGTAAATCCGTAGTGGCACAGGAATTGCAATGTAAACACTGAGAAACCTCTCTGACCCAACGGCGGGTGGAGGGGATACAGATAAATACCGACAAAGGCGTCGCTTCAGCATTGAGTGCTGGACGACGCCTTTTTTATTGCGAGGATGATATGAAGACAAACAAAAAAACCAGGCTGGTCGTGATCGGCAACGGCATGGCCGGGATGCGGACCATCGAGGAATTGCTCAAGATGTCGCCGGACGAATTCGAGATCACGGTGTTCGGCGCCGAGCCGCAGCCCAACTACAACCGCATCCTGCTGTCGCCGGTGCTGTCCGGCGAGATGAAGTTTGCGGACACCGTGCTGAACACTCTGGACTGGTACAAGGAACACAGCATCACGCTGCATGCCGGCAGACGGGTGACCAAAATAGACCGCCTGCACTGCGTGGTGGAGAGCGAAGACGGCCTGGCGATTCCCTATGATAGGTTGCTGATCGCGACCGGTTCCAATCCCATCATGCTGCCGATACCAGGCATCGACCTGCCCGGCGTGGTGGCGTATCGCAGCATAGACGATGTCGAGAAGATGCTGGCTGCCGCCAAAACGATGAAACGCGCAGTGGTGATCGGCGGCGGTCTGCTCGGGCTGGAAGCGGCGAACGGTTTGTCGTTGCAGGGCATGGAAGTGTCGGTGGTGCACCTGTGCGACTGGCCGATGGAACGCCAGCTCGACCAGGTTGGTGGCGGACTGCTCAAGGCCGAACTGGAGAAGCGCGGGTTGAAATTCTATATGTCGCGCCAGACCGAAGCGATTCTGGGCGAGGATAAAGTGACCGGACTACGCTTCAAGGGCGGCGAGGAGATCCCTGCCGACCTGGTGATCATGGCGGCGGGGATACGGCCCAACATCGCGTTGGCCAAATCGTGCAAGCTGCATTGTGAGCGTGGCATCGTGGTCAACGACACGATGCAGACCTACGACCCGAAGATTTATTCGGTGGGCGAATGCGTGCAGCATCGCGGCCAGGTTTACGGGCTGGTCGCGCCGCTGTTCGAACAGGCCAAGGTGGCGGCGAACCATCTGGCCGAATACGGGCGGATGCGCTACGAGGGCTCGTCGGTTTCCACCAAGCTCAAGGTGACCGGCATCGACCTGTTTTCGGCGGGCGACTTCACCCTCAAGCCGGGCGACGAGGAGCTGCTGCTGCAGGATTCTGCGCGCGGCGTGTACAAGAAGCTGGTGCTGCGCGACAACAAGTTGCGCGGTGCGGTGATGTACGGCGACACGCTGGACGGCCCGTGGTATTTCCAGATGATGCGCGACGAAACCGATGTGTCGGAGATGCGCGAGCACATCCTGTTCGGCCAGATGCATGTCGGCGACTCGGGGCGCGGGGGAGCGCTGAACGTCGCGAACATGGCGGACTCGGCGGAGATCTGCGGCTGCAACGGCGTGAGCAAGGGCACCATCGTCAAGTCCATACTGGACAAGAAACTGTTCACGCTGGAAGAGGTGCGCGCGCATACCAAGGCATCCAGTTCGTGTGGATCGTGCACCGGACTGTGCGAGGCAATCCTGGCAAACACGCTGGGCGATTACTCGGCCAAGCCGAGCAAGAAGGCGCTGTGTTCCTGCACCGAGCACGCACACCATGACGTTCAGGAGGCGATCGCCAAGCTCAAGCTGAAAACCATTCCCGAACTGATGCAGGCCTTGAATTGGAAGACCGCGGACGGCTGCCATGTGTGCCGCCCCGCGCTGAACTATTACCTGACGGCGGCCTGGCCGGGTGTATACCGGGACGACAGCCGCTCGCGCTTCATCAACGAACGCGTACACGCCAACATCCAGAAGGACGGTACCTATTCGGTAATCCCGCGCATCTGGGGCGGCGTGACCTCGCCCTCAGAATTGCGCGCCATCGCCGAGATCGCCGAGCGCCATGAAGTGCGCACCGTGCACATCACCGGCGGACAGCGCATCGGTTTGTATGGCATCACCAAGGAGAACCTGCCGAAGATGTGGGGCGAGCTGGTCGAGGCGGGATTCGTTTCAGGCCATGCCTACGGCAAGGCGTTGCGCACCGTGAAGACCTGCGTCGGTTCGGAATGGTGCCGCTTCGGCACGCAGGATTCCACCGAGATGGGCATCAAGGTGGAGAAGATGACCTGGGGTTCGTGGACGCCGCACAAATTCAAGATCGCGGTGTCCGGCTGCCCGCGCAATTGCGCCGAGGCGACGATCAAGGATTTCGGCGTGGTGTGCGTGGATTCGGGCTACGAGATACACGTCGGCGGCAACGGCGGCATCAAGGTGCGCGTCACCGATTTCCTGTGCAAGGTCGCGACCGAGGAAGAAGTGCTGGAATACTGCGGCGCATTCATGCAGCTTTATCGCGAGAGCGCCCACTATGTGGAACGCACCGCACCGTGGATAGAGCGCGTCGGGCTGGCCTACGTCAAACAGCATGTGGTCGACGATGCGGCGGGGCGCGCAGAACTATATGCGCGTTTCCTGGAATCGCAAAAATATTCGCAGGACGACCCGTGGAAGGAACGTGCCGAAGGCAAGGATGCGCATGAGTATGAATCATTGGCGACTATCGCCTAAGGAGCATGAAAATGGACTGGCTACAAATCGGAAATATCGAAGACATCCCGCGACAGGGTTCGCGGGTGGTGCAGACGAACGATGGCGAGATCGCATTGTTCCGCAGCGTGGACGACCAGGTGTTCGCGCTGAACAATCGTTGCCCGCACAAGGGCGGGCCGCTGTCGCAGGGCATCGTGCACGGCACGCGCGTGACCTGCCCGCTGCACAACTGGGTGATCGACCTGGAATCCGGCAACGCGGCCGCACCGGATGTGGGTTGCGCGCATCGCCATGAAGTGCGCGTTACACATGGGATGGTGTTCATCGAGGTGAAAGCCGGAGCATGCAAAGCGGCAGCATAACCATGTCGGATTCGGTTCGCACCACCTGCCCGTATTGCGGCGTCGGCTGCGGCGTGGTGATGGAGGTTGCAGCTGGCGCTGTTACCGTGACTGGCGACAAACAGCATCCGGCTAACCTGGGCCGGCTGTGTTCCAAGGGCACGGCGCTGGACCAGACACTGGATAGCGAAGGGCAATTGCTTTATCCGATCGTCGACGGACAGCGCGCTTCATGGGACGAGGCGCTGGATCGCGTCGCCAGCGGATTCAAGAACATCATCGCACAGCACGGGTCGGACGCGGTGGCGTTCTATGTCTCAGGGCAACTGTTGACCGAGGATTATTACGTCGCGAACAAGCTGATGAAGGGTTTCATCGGCAGCGCGAACATCGATACCAATTCGCGGCTGTGCATGTCGTCGGCGGTGGCCGCGCACAAGCGCGCGTTCGGCGCGGACGCGGTGCCGGTGTGCTATGCGGACGTCGAGCTGGCCGACCTCGTCGTGCTGGTCGGTTCCAACTATGCCTGGGCGCATCCGGTGCTTTACCAGCGCCTCGCGGCGGCGAAGAAGGCGCGCCCTGAAATGAAAGTGGTGGTGATCGACCCGCGCCGCACCGCGACCTGCGACATCGCCGATATGCACCTGGCGATCGCGCCGGGGGCGGATGCATTCCTGTTCAACGGCCTGCTGCACTACTTGCGCCGCGAGGATGCGATAGCTCTCGCCTATGTCGAAGCGCATGTCGAGGGATTCGCCGCCGCCTTCGAAGCGGCGAAGTCGGTCAGCTCGATCCCCAAGGTGGCGCAGGTGTGCGGTGTGGAAGAATCGGATTTGAGCGAATTCTTCCGCCTGTTTGCAAAAGCAGAACACACCGTGACGGTGTTCTCTCAGGGTATCAACCAGTCATCCAGCGGCGTGGACAAGGGCAACGCGATCATCAACGTGCACCTCGCGACGGGGCGCATCGGCAAGCCGGGCATGGGGCCGTTCTCGGTGACCGGGCAGCCGAATGCGATGGGCGGGCGCGAGGTCGGCGGGCTGGCCAACCAGCTGGCGGCACACATGGATTTTGCCGATGCGTCTAGCGTGGATCGGGTGAAGCGCTTCTGGAATGCGAAAATTATCGCGCAATCTCCGGGGCTGAAAGCCGTTGACATGTTCGAGGCCATCGCCGACAAAAAGATCAAGGCGGTGTGGATCATGGGCACCAATCCGGCTGTCAGCATGCCGGACGCGGACAAGGTGCGCGATGCTTTGCTGGCTTGTGAACTGGTGGTGGTGTCCGATTGCGTGCGGCACACCGACACCACGGCCTGCGCCGATATTCTTTTACCTGCTGCAGGCTGGGGCGAAAAAGACGGCACGGTGACCAATTCCGAGCGGCGCATCTCGCGGCAGCGCGCGTTCCTGCCATCTGCGGGCGAGTCCAAGCCGGATTGGTGGATCATCACCCAAGTAGCGCAACGTATGGGGTTTGCCGGGGTATTTCCCTATACGCAACCATCGCAGATATTCAGGGAGCATGCGCGGCTGTCGGGATTTGAGAATTTCGGTGAGCGCGCCTTCGACATCAGTGCATTGGCCGAGATCGACGATGCGCAATATGACGCGCTGCAACCCGTGCAATGGCCGGTCAACAGCCAGACACCGCAAGGCACGCAGCGCCTGTACACCGACGGTAAGTTTTATACGCCCAGCGGCAAGGCGCGCATGATCGCCGTTGCGGCGCAGTTGCCTGCCGTGGCAACTGATGTCGAATTCCCGCTGGTGCTGAACACCGGGCGCATGCGCGACCAGTGGCACACGATGACGCGTACCGGCAAGGTGCCGCGCCTGAATGCACATTCATATGAACCTTGCGTGCAGATACACGCGCGCGATGCGCAACGGTTCCAGCTACAGGACGGCGGGCTGGCGCGCCTGAGCAGCCGCCATGGCCACATGCTGGCGCGCGTGCAGGTCAGCGACGAGCAGCGCATCGGTTCGGTGTTCGTGCCGATGCACTGGAACGATATGTTTGCAAAGTCGGCGCGAGTAGACGCGCTGGCCGCGGCTATCACCGACCAGATCTCCGGCCAGCCGGAATTCAAACATACGCCGGTGTACGCCGAACCGTATCGAGCGGCCTGGCAGGGATTCGTGCTGAGCCGCGAGCGACTTGCGTTGCCGGAAGCCAGCTATTGCGCCTGCACACAGGGCACCGGTTATTGGAGGCATGAGGTCGCCGGTGATTTGCTGCCGGAAAATTGGAGAAACTGGGTACAAGCAGCCCTGGGTTGTTCAGGAGATTTGATCGAGTACAGTGATATTACAATGGGCCGCTATCGTGCTGCCTGCGTGCAGAACAGTCGCCTTGAAGCCGTGTTCTTCATCGCACCGGACCAGCGCTTGCCGGAACGCGAATGGCTGGCCAGCCTGTTTAGCCAGACCGCGATCGATCCAGCCGACCTGGCCGGGTTGCTGACCGCGCGTCCTCCCAAAGGCGCAGAGGCCAATACAGGACGCACCGTGTGCGCCTGTTTCAGTGTCGGCGAAAAAACCATAATGAATGCGATCCAGGAACAAAAGCTGGATAGCGTCGAAGCGGTGGGAACCTGTTTGAAAGCCGGAACCAATTGTGGTTCATGTGTGCCTGAAATTCATCGTATTCTGGCGGCTAGTGCATATGCAAACTTGCCGCATAAACGAGTTGACAGCAAGCATTAGGTCCTTCATCGCAGTATAGGGGGAACGTTGAGCTTCTCGCTATTGTGAAAACGACAATCCGATATGCTTCGGAAGCTACGTGTTACGAGATTCAGTTTCCGGGCGGCGAAATCAGAAGTTCTACTGGCGCAATCGGGTCGATAGGGTAAATTTGTCCCACTGAATTACTTGCCTGATAGCGATCGTTGTCCAACGGCAGCAACGTGTCGATAGTACGCATCCGTAGTTTACATAGCGGACCTTGCGTTCTGATCAATTCCAGAAAAATTGTTTAGTCAGCAATGGGAGCATTGCGGAAGTAAAAAGCAACACCAGTAACGTCGGCTAACTTTTGCAAAGCAGACGTCCCTATGGAGCACGCCGGACTTCCGCAATGGCCGAGAAAAAGACGGTCAGCTGCTTCATGCCAAAACCTGGAGATTACAAGTTAAAATATAATTTCTATCATCATTCTACATACAGATGGACAGTTGGTCTGGATGTTAGCTCGTGGAACCTAAAAGGAACTCTTGCCATGTCTTGCTCAGTTCGGATATTTATTGTGGCTCCAGACGACACCTTATATCGAATTGCTAGTTCAAGGTTTACTGCGATGATCAACGATCCAGAAAGCTACCCCCTATTTCGCTTCGCCGATAAACGAGTCCGTATGGCAGAAGCAATCGTTGAGCTTCGTAATCGAGCACCTTGCGGAATTGATCGGCTCTTGTTTGAAATGCTCAGATTCGATGACCATGGAAGGTTGGATATCAAGACATTCTTGCGCCAGAATTTCGCGCTTGCTGAACTGATCAGCGACAAATCAGCACTGCGCGCCACTGTTGTTGATGCTGGTAGTCGCTTTATTGCACAAGGCGGTAGATGGCAGCCATCGCAGTCACTGGAGCGGCGCATTCGCCAAGCTGCTCTTGGAAAAGTGGAATGCAAACGCTTGTAATACAACTCCCTTAAGCACTCAAAGCTCACCATAGCACTCTGCAATAACATGCCATGGCATAATTTCATTCTGCTAATTATCTAGCTGATTAGAAATAATCAAGGATTGCCCCTCTGCCATAATAACGATGTCCTTGTTTCGAACAAGTTATCGATGTGATCCATCACGCAAAAGCGACTCTATGATGAATAAAGACGACCCATTCAAGAATTTTATAACTGATCCGGAAATGCAGCAGCGTCTCGCCAAGCACATTGCTTTGAGGTGTTTTCGACATTCCATTTTGGAAGATTTACACTCCGGCAAAGTTCCTGATTCGAAGAGCGGTGACTATTCCGATGTTATTGTCCATACACCTTATGGAGAAATTCCATGGAATGATCTCTCCCGCTTCAACGATGATGAAATGAAAGCGCTAATTATTGATGTGGTGAACCAGACTTATCATTTTATCCAAGAATTGTTCGACGATGAGCGCGGAGGTAAACTGCTCCTCAAATTGGCTCAAAAAGACCCCGCGCCAGAATGGGATAATCCGAAATAAATATCTGATTCCCTCAATCGATCATTGAATCCACTTCTGAACACTCGATCCCAATGCTCTTGAAATCATCTGGCGCCAGGAAATATCAGACTCAGTATCATGACGATGAAAATACAGCAACAAGCTGAGATTGATTGCTTTCTCTCAAGTGGTTATCACGACGATATCTTATTTCAGATATGGCCAGGTAATTCGGTAGTAGAACGTTCGATAAACGGGGATGCTGCCCTTCGTAGCGCGCTTATTTCAGCGGTTCTGATTCGGGCAGGACAAGCTGCCGTATCTGAATGCCAGGATTACTCTGGTCTAGACATAAACGTCCGTGCAAAATTTACTCCACTGGTGCAAGGGTTGTTTCCACAAAACGAGCAAAAAATAATCCTCGACATGCTTGAATGCTCGGTTGTCTTTCTTACGCCTGCGGCTATAAGTACGGTCATCCAAAAGATGCCATGGCTCAGTACAGCATGGAATATTGCGAACATTTATCTCTCAAGCTTGGGTGCAAAGGCGCTCACAGACGAAACACCAGCAATTGTTGGCCTAAGCATAGAGACGACCTGCTACGTGTCCTTGAAATATTTTGGCAACAACAATCTGCTCGACGATTACGTGATACACGAAGCTGCCCATATTTTTCACAACTGCAAGCGTGAAATGATCGGACTGCCAGCAATTCGTCGTCGAGAGTGGCTTCTCGATATCGATTATGCCAAGCGCGAAACCTTTGCCTATTCCTGCGAGGCCTATAGCCGAATTATTGAACTGGGCGAAACCCGCTCAGAACGCATCCGACTTTGGTCTGAGCACGCCGAAGGGTCAATGCCGCCAGATGATCGGGTTGATGAAGACGAATATGTTGATATTCTTCGAGATGCCGTTTCCACCAGGAATGGCTGGAAGCGTATTCTTGAGAGGTGCTCTCCCCGAAAGCAGCCCCACCGTGGTTAAGCGTTAGGTTTTAACTCACTGAACGTAAGTGCGAGAAGAACAGCAGGAAGTCGAGTGTGCGCGCCAAGGTTGAACATGCCTTCCTCATCATCAAGCGCATCTTCGGCTTTGCCAAAGTCAGCTATCGCGGCATGGTGAAGAACGGCAACCGCCTGTTCGTCTTGGCGGCACTGGCCAATCTCTTCATGGCGCGACGGCATTTGTTGCGGCTTCAGCAGGAAAGGTGCGTCTGATGAGCGGGAAATCGACCGGAATGGTCGGTGAAACGCCCCTTGCCAGGGTCGTTTATGGGCATTTCGAATATCCAAAGCAGATTGTTGGGGTGTCGTTCTCATTTGCTGCTACTTATTCAGACCTTCCTTAATCAAATTTAATCAAAAAGCACCGCTGTACCGCGCCCTGTATGTTTGCCATACCTTTTGCCATGGCAAAAGGCATAGTTACAGAAATTTTTTCAGTATGCTCCCCAATACCTTGAATACCCAGCGTCTTCCTGGTTGCTTTAACAATGGTATGGAATTCTTTGCCACCTACTTTCGAGGCCTGTAAGCGTACTGCTTGCACTGGTTGCAATCCAAGTACGGGGAGGCGATCAAGATCAAGTCATCCAATGCACCTCCATTCAAAGCCGGGGCTGCGCTTAAGGTGGCTGTGAACGGGGAGAAGAAGTAATTTCACAGTAGCCAGTCGCAGTCGCCAGGGCAACTTGGTGGCTGCAGTTTTGAATTTCGGGTTTCGTTGAGTAGTTCCAACCGTTCCCGGCAGGAGTTGAAATCGGAACGGTGGTACTATGCTGCGCGACCTACAAATGATATGCCGGTGGCATACGGCTTCTTCTGTAGCTATGAATTTGGTGGCGTTTTGGTGGCTATCAATAAACGAATTATGACGAACCATGCCGAACGGCCCGCACCAACATTGGCGGATTGATTGGTCATGGGTTATCATGGTTCGTCACGTCGGAGGTTCGAATCCTCTCGCCCCGACCAATAAAATTGAGCAGTTAGTTGTGATGATAAGCCGGCCCAAAGCTGGCTTTATTTATTTCACGATGAAGTTCACAGCAAATATTCTGCAGGAAAATGTAACAACTGATTCCCGATGATTTTTTGGCTAAGTCACGATTCATTCTATCCAATTTCCAGGGCGAGCCAGATTCGATAATCAGCCGAATAGAAATGATCGCTACCAGCAGGTTATCCGGGAATCCAGGCACTGGTATCAAAATACGCCATGTATAATCGCTGACGCTTGACCGGTCAGCTTGCCGATGTGGGGTTGCACCCCGCCAATATTCCGATATTTCATCAATAATCCAACATGCCTATTCCAGACAATACCCAACCTGATACGCTCGACCCGGAAGACTGGGATGCCCTGCGCGCGCAGGGGCACCGCATGCTCGACGATATGTTTAACTATCTCGCGCAGATACGATCACGCCCGGTCTGGCAACCGATACCCGACAGTGCGCGTGCACAATTTCGCCAACCGTTGCCGCAGCAACCTTCGGATATCGCCGTTGCGCACCAAACTTTCATGCAATCCATCCTGCCCTATGCCGCCGGCAATACGCATCCGGGTTTTATGGGATGGGTGCAAGGCGGCGGCACCTCCGTCGGCATGCTGGCGGAGATGCTCGCCGCAGGCATGAATGCCAACCTGGGCGGACGCGACCAGATGCCGATCGAAGTCGAACGGCAAGTGTTGCGCTGGGTGTGCGAATTGTTCGGCTTTCCGGAAAATGCCAGCGGCCTGTTCGTAACTGGCACTTCAATGGCCACGTTCATTGCCATACTGGTAGCCAGCCGCGCGGTACTGGGCACAAAAGTGCGCGCGCAGGGCATTGCCGGAGCAGGCCAGCACCTGGTTGCCTATACCTCGACCGAGGCACACGGCTCCATTGCCAGAATGATGGATATCGCCGGTCTCGGTACGGACGCGCTGCGCACCATCCCGGTAAACGAAAATTATGAAATGGACATCGCGGCGCTGCTGCAAACTATCGCAGCGGATCGCGCACAGGGACTTGCGCCATTTTTCATCACCGCCACTGCAGGCACCGTCAATACCGGCGCAATCGATCCGCTGGGCGCATTGGCCGACATTGCCCGACAGCAAGGCCTGTGGTTCCATGTCGATGGTGCCTATGGCGCACTGGCCATGCTCTCACCCGAAATTGCGCCGCGTCTGGCCGGACTGGAGCGGGCTGATTCGGTGGCCTTCGATTTTCACAAGTGGGGGCAAGTGCCCTACGATGCGGGTTTTATTGTGATCCGTGACAGTCGGCTGCAGCTGGATACGTTCGCCGCGCCTGCCGCTTATCTGCGGCGTGATACGCGCGGGATGGCGGCAGGCTCGCCCTGGCCCTGTGATTTCGGCCCGGATTTGTCGCGCGGCTTCAGCGCGCTCAAGGCATGGTTCACCCTGCAGGTATACGGCGCGGAAAAGATGGGCAAGGTCATCGCGCGCAGTTGCGAGCTTGCGCAATACCTGAAGCAATGCATCGCACAGACAGCGGAGCTGGAATTGCTGGCCCCCGTCTCGCTGAATATTGTCTGCTTCCGTTACCGTTGCAGCGACGCGGACCGCGTGAATGCGGAAATCGTGGTTGCACTGCAGGAATCGGGCATTGTCGCGCCTTCCACCACCACACTGGACGGCAAGCTGGCAATACGTGCGGCCATTTTCAACCATCGCACGAATAAAGGGGATATTGATGCGTTAATCAGGGCAACACTTGAATTCGGGGCTGCCAGAATATAAACCTGACCAACCGGAGTTGACATGGACCATCCCAACCCGACCCGCGAACAGGCCTTTATCGGCATCGCCGAGCTGATGAGAATGGCGTATGCCGGCACCGATCTCACCCCGCTGGGCGAGGCGTTGCTGGCACGCGCGGGCGCCGGTCCCGACACGGCGAGCGCAGACGCGCTGCTGGACATTTCCACCATCTTGCAGCTTAAAGGCAACCACGAAGTCGCCCTGTCGATACAGTGCGAAGCACTCAGGCTCAAGCAACTTTACCACCTGCCCGCGCCGCGCGGCGCCACGGGCATACGACTGCTTGCGCTGATGACGTCGGGCAACCTGATGGCGAACATGCCGCTGGATTTCTTGCTGGAGGATTCCGATATTGCGCTGGATATCTTGTATGTTGCGCCGCATCTGCCCGTCCCGGAAAGGGTGCCTGATCACGATGTCCTGTTTGTCGCAATAGGCGAGGCAGATGAAACCCTGGCGTTGCTTGACCAACTCGGTGGCGTGCTCAAAAACTGGCCCAGACCGGTATTGAACCGGGCTGAACGCATTGCCTGGCTTTCGCGCGACCGTGCCTGCAAACTGCTGAGCGAACTGCCCGGCGTGGCCATGCCGGCTACGTCACGGTTGACCCGTAAGGCATTGGAAAGTATCGCCAATGAAACGGTGCCGCTGCAGGATTATTTGTTCGACGCGGCATTCCCGATCATCGTCCGTCCGGTGGGATCCCATGCCGGCCATGGTCTGGAAAAAATCGAACATCCGGCCGACTTGTTCAATTATCTGCTTACCATACGGCAGGAGACGTTTTATATTTCCCGCTTCATCGATTACCGCGATACGGACGGTTTATTCCGCAAATACCGCATCGTGCTGATCGAAGGCAAACCGTATGCCGTGCACATGGGAATTTCCACGCACTGGATGATCCACTATGTGAACGCCGGCATGGCCGACAGCGCAGACAAGCGCGCGGAGGAAGCACAATTCATGGCAGCGTTCGACAAAACATTCGCGCCGCGCCACGCGATGGCGCTGCAGGCAATACACCAACACATGCAGCTGGATTATCTGGTTATCGATTGCGCCGAAACACAGAGCGGGGAATTGCTGCTGTTTGAAGTAGACAACAGTGCAGTGGTGCACACGATGGACCCGGTTGATCTTTTTCCATACAAACGCCCGCAAATGCGCAAGGTATTCGATGCTTTTCGTGCCCTGCTGGTGCGTGCCATCGGAGCGCACCCGGGCTGACTGATGGGACAAGCCGCATTGAACATCCTGCCCTTGACAGCCCAGCTTCTGGTCGAGGGCGGCGATAAACGCATCAAGCTCGATCCGCTGCTTGGCGTGAACCGTTACGGTTGCGGACCAACGCCCGACCCGAACCTGCTCGACTATTCTTCCGCTACCGCTTCGGTGATCTCGACGGCGGCATTTGCGGCAGCCAACCGGCTGCGTGAACGGCTGGAACGGGATATGCGTTACCTTGCACCAGACGCGATATATGAGCGTGAACTGGCACGGATACGCAGGGAGTTGCTGGCGTTATGCGAGCTCGGGGATTTACCGGAACCGGATATCGTCTTTGCCGCATCGGGCACGGATCTGCACCGGATCGCTGCGCAACTCACACAAGCCGCCTCTGACCAGCCCGCACTGGTGCTGATGGTGGATGAAACGGAAACCGGCAGCGGCATACGGGCCGCCATCACGGAGACGTCCCCCGCCATTGAAGTCGCTGCCGTCGCCTTGCGCAAGGCCGATGGCTTGCCGCGCAGCGCCGCGGAGATTGATGCACATTTTACCGAGCTTGCGCTGCAAGCCCATGCCGCCGGGCGCCATGTGCTGTTGATTCAGGCCGACATCTCGAAAACGGGCATGATTGCGCCCGGTTATGGTGCTACTGCCGCATTGCAACAGGCATTGGGCAGTCAACTTGACGTGTTGGTCGATGCCTGCCAGTTTCGCATTGCCCCCGTCACCTTGCGTGCTTGCCTGGCGCGGGGTTACAGCGTTGCTCTGACCGGATCGAAATTCGTGGGTGGGCCCAGTTTCTCCAGCGCACTGATCATTCCGGCCGGGACTGCCGGGCAGTTTCGTCAACGACCATTCCCGCGCAAATTGGCAAATTTTTCTGCCGCGGCAGACTGGCCGGATTGCTGGCCGGTGCGGGAGGTGCTGGGGCGATCCTGGAATTTTGGGTTGCTGCTGCGCTGGGATGCCGCCTTGAGCGAATTGCGCGCGTTCCGTTCATTGCACGAGGTTGACATAACCCGATTTCTGCAGAGCTTCGCGCGGTCGATGCAGACCAGGCTTTCCGGCAACCCCGCATACTCGGCGGTTGCTGTGCCCAGGCTGGATCGCAGCGCCCTGCTTGAAAAATCCGGCTGGGATCAGGTTCAGACCATATTCCCGTTTCAGCTGTACCGTGTCACCGACTCGGGAAGGCAAGCGCTCAATGCCGAGCAAACGCTGCAGGTCTATCGGGGTTTGCCGACTGCCGCGATGCACTGCCAACTCGGCCAGCCGGTCAACTACAGCGCCGAACGCAATGGATTACGCCTGTGCCTGAGCGCACGCCTGGTCGTGCAAGCGGTTGCGAATGACGGAAAAGGTGCCGACCGCATCATCACACAGGCATTGGCTGTACTCGACCAGGCAGCCCGCTTGGCGAATTTAACCTGAGCAGGGCGGTAGTGTGCACCACCGTTCGGGTTTTCATTCCATATTTCGGCACCCCGGCACTTCAGTTCCAGGCTGCCGCACCTTGAGTCCTCGCCGGCGCACTTGAATTAGCCTGGTTTCTGCGCGTTATTCCAGGCTTTACTTGCCAGGCAAGCTGCTACCTTTGCATTGTCGCAATGGGTTCAAATATTTGATGCGATCAAGCATCAACCCGAAAATGAGGGCAATGCCATGTCAAAACCAGCGGTGGTCAGACTTATCAGCAACACCAACGAGCAGCATTTAGCCGAGTCGCAGGCCATCCACGAGTCGCTCGGGCATGTTGAGGCCGAGCTGCAAGCCGAGCTGTCCGCACAGGCGCGCGCGCGTCTGAGTGCACACGCACGTGAGCTGGCGGAAACACGCGAACGTGCCGAAATGGAGTTGGCCGCGCAGCTGGAATTGACGTGCCGGGAAGAAAACAGGCTTGCCGAGGTTATTCAGGCCAACCTGGAAACAGCAAAATTGGCGACGGCAGAAGTTCAGGACAGGCTGGATTCCGAGCTGATGCTTCAAGCCGAGAACCGGGCAAGGCTGGAATCAGAGCTGCAGCTCAAAGCGGAAAATCAGGCAAGGCTGAATGCCGAGCAGCAGGCGCATGCCGAGTTGAAGCAGCGTTTGTTGTACGAACAAAATACGCGCGCTGCCGCCGAAGCAAAAACCAGGGCGGAATCCGATCTGGCTTTGCTGACAGAAAATCAATGGAAAATAAAGCTTGATGCCCAGCTTGAAGCCGAGAAAAAGCTGCGCCTGCTCCAGGATGCGGTTGCCGAACTGGTGGTATGTACCGAGCAGGTCACTGCAGAACGTTATGCCGCCGAGCAGGCGCAAATGCTCGAGGCAGAGGAAAAATTCAAGCTGGAAACCCGCCTTCGTGACATGGCATCCCAACGGGCTGAAGCTGATGCCGAATATGCGCGGCTGGCAAAAAACAGGATCGATGCCGAGCAAGACGAACTGGATCACATCTACGAGCGCAACCAGGCTGAGCGTTCTGCGCTACAGGCTGCTGAAAATCGGGCCAGACTTGAACAGGAGCTTGCCAGGCAGGCTGGAGAGAATGAGTCGGTCGACAAGGCCATTGCACTGACTCTGGAAGAGAAGATTCGCCAAGAACAGCAGTTCGTCGCACAGCTGAACTTGAAACTGGCGGCCGAACAAGCGGAAGTTCGGGCCATGGATGCCCGTACCTGTGCAGAAACCCTTGCATTGAGCGAAAGTGAAACGCGTCTTGTCGCCTGCCGGGAGGCCGAGATGGCCGCTCTGGCGAGAGCCGAAGCAGAGCGTGCGGCCGCCGATGCGTTCATTCAGCGCAAGATACTTGAGGAACAAGCCAGGGTTGTGGTCGAAACAGCGGAACGCGATGAAAATCTGGCATTCGAGGCGGCCAGACATCGTGCCAACAAGGCGCGGGAACTGGCGAGAGCCGAGGCGGAACGCAAACTCAAGGCGGAACAGGATGCCGCTGCGATATTGCTGTCGCAGGCCGACGCTGACAGGATGGCAGCGCAGCATCAGGAGCAGGCCAATGTTTTGCTGCGCAAGGCCGAACTGAAAGCCAGAGAGTGCATGAACAGTGAATTGGCAGCCAGCCAGGCCGCGGCTTCCAAACTGCAGGCCGAGTCCGAACTGGCTGCGCTGGCGAAGCAACGCGCCGCAGTCGAATTGGAAGCTGCGCGCGCGGTTGAGCTCAAGCTGCAGGCTGAAGCGAAGCAGCTCGAAATGGAACATGAACGGATCGTTGTTGAGCGACAGGCCCAGCATGTGGCGGAACACAAGACTGAAATCGAAGCGCAGATCATTGCCGAGATTGAAGCGCGTATGGACGTTGAATTGCACGCGATCAATGCGGATAACGAACGCCTGGAGCTCGAGGTTCACACCAGGGAAATGGCCAAACAGGCGGAAATACTTAATGAACAGGCAGTCCAATGCGCCCGGGATTTTGAGAAAGCCGGAGTTCGTGCCCTGAATATTGCCAAGGTTCGAGCCGAAGCTGAAAGCGAGGCACTCAGGGCCGAGGAAGCCAAGATACATGCAGAGGCCCTTGCTGCCGTGGCGTTCCGCAAACAGGCTGCAGCGTGCGAGCTTGCCCGGATTGAAGCGATGGCACGAACCGGGAATATGGAGCAACGGCTTGCTATTGAAGAAGCCAATGCCGCCGCCGCAGAACAGGAATGCACCCACCGCGAAGCGCTGGCTGCTGCTGCCGCACAAAAACGCAGCGCAATTGCAGAGCAGGCGAGTTCGGCGGCCGAACAGCGCGAGCAGCTGGAAATCCAATTGCTGGCGCAACAGCAGCAATATCTTGAGCAGGAGCAGCAATTGCTCGAGCAGGCGCTTCAACTCCAGACGCTGGCCGAAGAAACAGAACGGGCCATGCAGTTGCGCATCAGGGAGCAGAGCGAAGCGGTGAACGCAGAGCAGGCCAAAATCGCCGCCGAGCAGGCCGTGATTTTTCGTTGCAGGGAGCTTGCCGATACCGCGAACCGGCAGGCAGAAGAAGCTGCGCGCCTTGTTGCGGAGATGAACGAAAAGCGGATTGCGGAAGAACAGTGCGCTGCCCGGGCAGAACAGGCGAAAATGCTCGCCGAACAGGCTGCATACAATGCTGCCCACGAGCGTGCCGTCATCGCCGAACAGGCCGAACAATATGCGGCGCGCCAGAATGAAATTGAGCGAGAATTGCTGGCCCGGCAACAGGCAAGGCTGGAGAACGAGCGGGAAATACTGGTTGAAACCGAAATGCGGGTAAAGTCTGAAGCCCGGGCCTGTGCGGATTCGGAGCAACGCAAAATCTGCATGCAGCGTGCCCGTCTGTCCGCACAGGCCAAGGCGGAGCTGGCACAGGAAGAATCACGCGTGGCGCGACAGCTTGCCGAATTGGAAGCGAAGGGGAATGTGCTGCTTCATGCCCGGATCGCACACTCACGCAAGGAAATCATGACACGTCGCCTGACGACGGGCCTGAACAGGATCAGGCAAATCGGCAGGCCGGGAAAAGCGGCCGGAATTGTCTTCGCTTCGATTTTTATCGGGCTTGGCCTGAAACTTTACAGCATGCAGCCCGAAGGGATTCTTCAACCGTTCCGCGCCGGTATGACGCATGCGGACAAGGTTGTGGCGGGTGCTGCCCGGGGCGAATTGAAACCGGGAAGCGTTCACCCTGCGGCGTATATCGCTCTGGACAACCTGAAATTAACCGATCATTTGGGAGAATAATATTTTTGAGCTTTGCATGATTGCGGGCATCCCGGAAAATTCAGCGATCATCCGCGGATTATGGAGTGCTGAATGACGGTAGTCGCGGTATTCAATCAAAAAGGGGGGGTGGGCAAGACCACCACCTGCCTGAATGTAACGGCTGCGCTGGAGATATTGCAGCAATTCCCGATCGCCTTGGACCTTGATCCCCAGGCGCATCTGACCCTGTCCTGCGGGATCAAATCGGTTCCGCAGGACAGCGGCCTGGCCGAATTCTTCAAGAATAAAACCCCGCTTGACAGCTTGTTGCGTGAAACACCGCGCGGCTGGCAAATCATCCCCGCCTCGCTGGAACTGGCAAAAGTAGATGCGCTGTACGGCAGCGACGCTAAGGCGGCGACACTGCTCAAGCAGGGATTGCGGGAAGAGCTGGCGCTATCCGGTGCCCCCATCCTGATCGATTGCTGCCCGATGCTGGGCGTACTGACGCTGAACGCATTGCTGGCCAGCGATCGGGTGTTGATTCCGGTATCGGCCGATTTTCTCTCGCTGCAGGGTGTGTATCGGTTGGACAGCGCACTCAATGTGCTGGAAAAAAAATTGCAACGCAGTCTGGAGCGGCGCATTGTGGTCACGCGCTTCGATTCGCGGCGCAAACTTTCTTACGACATTTTCGACAAGCTCAAGGAACGCTATGGCGCGCTGGTCTGTAATACGCGTATTGGCGAGAATGTGGCGCTGGCGACCAGTCCGATGCATAACACCGATGTGTTCGCTTATGCGTCACACAGCCCCGGTGCGGCGGACTATATGGCGTTGACCAAGGAATTGCTGGACACCGGATTTTTCACCGGCAACCAATAATACCGGGTTTGCGTTTCGCTTCAACCGGGAAATGATATTCAGCGCCACTATACGGTTTGCGCCAACCATCACATGTGCCAAATGTGCAGGGCGGTGCGGTGCAAATCATCCACCGGCACGGTTTCATGCGGTATCTGATCAGGGATGGCAAAGGTGCTGCTGATAAACAGTGTACCGGGGCGCATTTCGGCACGCACCTTGTGCCAGAGCCTTTCCATCGGCACCGGCGACAGATACGCGAACACGACATCGTATTGCGACAAATCGCAGCCCCAAAAGCTACCCCAATGTACGCTGCTGTTGCGGTAGCCGCCTAGCCGGATCCTTAGCCAACTCCAAAAGTACGGCAAGGGCGCTGCTTCCACGCCGGTATACGATCCGTCGGGTCGGGCTCCGGCGAGGTGCGTCAATACTCCGCCCAGTCCGGAACCCATATCCAGGAATGCAAAGCCAACGCCGGAATTTTCGGAAGGCAGCAACCGTTCCAGTGCCTGCCATACCCTGGTGCTGGAAAGATACAACGGGACCTGGCTGCGAAAAGTACTCCAATACACCAGTACGGTTACCATGAATGCCGCCAAGAAGAGGCCGGGCGGTAACCCTGCGCCTAGCAATAGCAACAGGGTAGGGACAAACAGCAGTTGCATGGCCAGCCACCAAACGGCAAGGCCGGAAAAATAGCCGAATAGTGCGGCCAGTATTCCGCATCCCCAGGCAAGCATAAACAGCGAGGCGCGTACACCGGTGATTTCAACCGTCAGCCATGTGAACAGGCATGCCGCACATTGCAACAGTAAAGCGGTAACGGAAGGGGGAAATTTTTTGTAAAGAAGCCGCATCTGACTATGAGTTACATCTTGTCCGGAAAGCGCCATGATAATGGCGAAACGGACCAGCTTATTTCAAGTATTCTGCATCTTGTTTTTACTGCATTGATTAATAACTGAATAAATATTTCAGTTATACCCTAAAGTATTTTCGAATCGTGACGATAAACATACCAGACGACTAATCGGTGCAGCTTCCCTTGCAAGCACCCTTCGTTTTTCCCATTCTCTTTCTGCCCTATTGGTAAAGAGTGTAAATCTTTGTAAGAAAACCCCCTACAGGAACGATTCCTGAATTCGTACAGAATAATTGGCGAGCCTCCAATTATTTGTCCGCTCTTCGTCATGAATAATGCGTTCAACGAAATCGGCTGATCGAGATTGCGATAAAAATAATTTTGGAATGAATGCTGTTAACTTTTAAAGTTATCCGTGTTGCACGGGCTTACAAGGGGGCGATATGAACATCACGCAATTGCAAGAGGGTATTCGTGACATCAATTTGACATATCTGATGCTGGCTCAACAAATGATCAAGGCAGATAAAGCCGCTGCAATTTTCCGTTTGGGTATCGGGCAGGATCTGGTGGACGTGATAGCTCGGCTCACTCCACCACAAATCATAAAAATGGCAGCTTCCAACATGCTGCTTTGCCGCTTTCGCTTCGACGAAAAGCTGTTGCTTAATCTGGTTACCGATTACAGCAAGGATCGCATGATGTCGCAGGCTCATGCGGCGATACTGATGTCGGCGCAAGCAGTTGAAGAATTAGCCTAGCCGGGACGCAACCATGGCCAGCAAAACCGTAATGGGCGAAGCCCAGCAGGTAAAGATTGCGATTGACCTGATTGAAATGGGTGCGCGCCTGCAGTTGTTGCAGGAAGAAACCTCGCTGAGCCGCGAGCGCCTGCTCAGGCTGTACAAGGAAGTCAAGAATGAGTCGCCTTCCAAGGGAATGTTGCCCTACTCGACCGATTGGTTCATGAGCTGGCAGCCGAATATCCATTCGTCCTTGTTTATGGATATATACCAGTTTCTGGTCAGGAATGCCGGGATAGACGGTGTGCATGCGCTGATTTCCGCTTATCGCCTGTATCTCGACCAGGTGCACGGTATTGAAAACGCAGAGCCGGTACTCAGCATTACCCGTGCGTGGTCGATGATCCGCTTCTTCAATGCGGGCATGATGCAACTCATCCCCTGCCAGGAATGCGGTGG
>DATKVR010000022.1:0-19286 GCA_035529955.1 Gallionella sp. | reverse complement strand
ATCATCAGCGGGGACTCGGATTTCTCGCCGCTGGTTTCCAAGCTGCGCGAGAACAACAAGTACGTGATCGGCATCGGCGTGAAGGACTCGACCTCCGATCTGCTCAGTGCCAACTGCGACGAGTTCATTTTCTACGACGATCTGGTGCGCGCACAGGAAGCAAAAAAGAAACAGGCCGCCAAGAAGGCTCCCGCCAAGCCCGCCACCGGCGCTGCCAAGTCCAGCGAAGCGAAGGTCGAGGAGGACAAGCGCCAGGAGGCACTCGATCTGATCGTCGAGACGGTCGAGGCATTGATCGCAGAGCGCGGCTCGGATGAAAAGATCTGGGGCTCCATGGTCAAGACGACCATGCAGCGGCGCATACCGGGGTTCACCGAATTATATTACGGCTACCGCTCGTTCAAGGAACTGGTGGAAGACGCGCAGAAACACAAGTTGCTCAGGGTGGTGCGTGATGAGAAATCCGGGCAGTACACGATTCGTTTGCCTGCGGCGGATTAATAGACAGAACCGTTGCCGGGACTGCCATGCTCGGTCGCGGTTGAAGGATCAATAAAGGAGTCTGATATGGCCAGGAAAGTGGCAATCGTACTTGCAATCGTCATGCTGGCGATCGTCGCATGGGGATTGTTTTTCGAGGCGGGGTCAACCAGCATCATCATCAATGGTCACGAACTGATCGGGCCGCTGAAGGGCGCAATCGGCGCTGCGGGACTGATCATCGGCCTGACGGCATTGTTTTGTGCGGCAATCTTCCTGCTGTTTGTGTTTGCCGGAATCGGTATTTTTATCCTGGGCGGCGTGATTCTTGCCGGATTGTTTATGGCGGGGTTTGCGTTTCCGTTCCTGCTGGTTCTGCTCCTGCCATTGGCTATCGTATGGCTGTTCATTGCGGTCACGCGCAAGACCGGGGCATGAGTCACGGACAATTTGATCTGGACAGGACCCGCAATTGCGACGCCAGGGTTCGCGGGGAAGTTTGTTCCGAAGCCGGACACAACAGGGAATGGGGGGCTGTATGGCGATAACGCTTGCGTTTGATGTTTACGGAACGCTGATCGATACACACGGCATTGTGGTTACGCTGGAAAAATTTGTCGGCGACAAGGCCGCGGAATTTTCCAGAACCTGGCGCGACAAGCAGCTCGAATATTCTTTCCGCCGCGGGCTGATGCAGAATTATGAGAATTTTGCGGTATGCACAGCGAACGCTTTCGATTACACCAGCGCTTTCTATAACGTTCCGTTCAGCCGGAAGGGCAAGGATGAAGTCATCGCCGCTTACAGAACATTGCCCGCATTCGAAGACGCGACTGAAGGGCTGGCAAGGGCCAGACAAGCCGGTTATAGAATGTATGCCTTCTCGAACGGCAGCGCCGATGCAGTGGAGACATTGCTAAACAGCGCCGGCATCAGGGAATATTTTATCGGCGTGGTCAGCACCGATGAAATGCAGTCCTTCAAACCCAACCCGGGCGTATACAGCCATTTTTTAAGGCGAGCCGGGGCACCGGGAGCCGATGCCTGGATGGTATCGAGCAATCCATTCGATGTGATCGGGGCGGTTTCTGCCGGCATGAGAGCCGCATGGATCAAGCGCTCGCCAGCAGCATTGTTCGATCCGTGGGGAATCGAGCCTACCCTTACCGTCGGCAGCCTGTTGAACCTGTCCAAACAAGTTGAGCTTGAATGTAGCAAGGCCTGACCTTTCCAACCGAAGCCGGCTCGCAGCAGACACACCGGCGGTTCATGGCGCCGGCCGGGCTGCCAAACCGGATAAAGTACGGGGGCAATTTATTCCGGGCTGACATGTATCTGTGCGGTTGTTCCTTTGGCCGGCGTGCGCAACAGCAACAGCAACGGCAGCATGACCGCAAAATTGAGCGTGGCGAACCAGAAGCTGTCGATGTAACCGATGTTCTGCGCCTGATGCAGCACCTCGCTGGCGGCGATAGCGACGCCCTTCGAGTTTTGCACGCCGAGATGCAGCGGGGCGAGATATGTGTGCAATGCGTTGCTGTACACGTTGATCTGGCCGCGCAGCAAGTTCCAGTTTTGTTGCGTGTCGCGCGAAAAATAAGTGGCAAGGATGGAGATGCCGAACGATGAACCGAGCGCGCGGATCAGGCTGTAGATGCCGGCCGCTTCCGCCGCAATCTCCTTGGGCAGAGTGGTGAATGCGAGCGTGGAGATCGGCACGAAGATCAGGCCCATGCCCACGCCCTGCAGCATCATCGGCACGATCAGGTCGTTTGCCGTGATATTGGAGGTGAAGCCCGTCATCAGATAATTTCCGGCGATGCTGGCGAGAATCCCGGTGAAAATGAAATTGCGCGGCGCGATCCTGCCGACAAACTTGCCGACGAAAATCATCACCAGAAAGGATGCCAGGCCGCGCGGTGCCATATACAGGCCTGCCTTGAAGGTAGGGTAGCCGAGGAAATCCTGCAAATACAGCGATTGCAGAAACATGCCGCCAAAGAAGCCGATCCCGATGGTGGTCATGATCAGGCTGGCGGCCAGAAAGTTGCGGTCGCGGAAAATGCGCAGGTCGAACAGCGGATGATGCTTTCCGGTGAGCGTGTAAACGATGAACACGATGAAGCATGCTGCCGAAACGAAAGTGGCAAATACCAGCAGTTTCGAACTGAACCAGTCGTCCTGGTTGCCGCGATCCAGAACTAGTTGCAGCGCACCGATGCCCAATCCCAGTGTAGCGAAACCCAGCCAGTCCATCCGCCTTGCGCGGTGCGGCGTGTCATTCACATGGCGCAACGCGAGCAGAACGGAAAGGATGCCCACCGGCAAATTGATGTAAAACGTCCAGCGCCAGCTCCATTCCTCGGTGAGCCAGCCGCCCAGTGTCGGCCCCATGATGGGCGCAACCATCACCCCCATGCTCCAGATCGCCATTGCCTTGCCGCGCTGTTCGCCGGGAAAGATCTGCAGCATGATGGATTGGGACAGGGGCACCAGCGATGCGCCGAACACGCCCTGCATGAAACGGAACAGCACGATTTCCGTGAGGCTGGTCGCCATGCCGCATAGCGCCGAGCTGATGACAAAGCCGGTGATGCTGATTATCAAAAATCGTTTCTGGCCGATGCGGTCGGTGATGTACCCGGTGAGCGGCATGATGATCGCGGAAGCAATCAGGTATGACGTGAGCACCCAGCCGATGTTGTCCGGCGTGGCATTCAGTTCGCCCGCCATTTTTGGCAACGCGACGTTGACGATGGTGGTGTCCAGCACCTGCATGATGGTCGCGGCCATCACGGCGATGCCGGTCAAAACCTTGGCGCTGTTCATGCGGCTATTTCAGCTGCACGCTCACGGTCGCCGTCGCGCCGATGCGCAGCGGATAGGCGGCATCGGTCTGGGCAATTTTGATGCGCACCGGCACGCGTTGCGCGATCTTTACCCAGTTGCCGGTGGCATTCTGGGGCGGCAACAGCGAGAAAGCTGTGCCGGTAGCGCCGCTCAGACTTTGCACCGTTCCCTTGAAATGCCGGCCGGGATACATGTCGATCTCGATGTCCACGTTCTGGCCAGGGTGTATGCCCGCCAGTTCGGTTTCCTTGAAATTGGCATCGATATGAAAACTGTTGTCGATAATCAGCGCAAACTGGGGTTCGCCGACGCTGACCAGCGAGCCCGCCGCGAGTGTGACGTTGCTGAGTTTCCCGTCCTGGGCCGCCGTGACATGGGTATGTTTCAGGTCGAGCTTGGCCTGCTCGATCGCGGCTTGCGCTTTCAGGATGTCGCCGCGTTTATCGGCTTCCTGCGGGGAAGAGAGCGCCTTGGCCAGTTTTGCGCGCGCTTCTTCAAGCGCAGCCTGCAAAGACAGCTGTCGGGTATGCGCATCGTCCAGGGATTGTTGCGAAAGGAAGTGTTGCGCAACCAGTTTCTGGTCGCGCGCATAGATGGTGCGTGCGTTGGCAAGATCGCTTTCGGCCTGTGCCACTTGCGCCCTGGCAATGGAAATTTCCGCGCTGTCCTGCCGTTCCGTCTGTCTGGCGAGCGCCAGATCGGCACGGGCGCGCGACAACGCGATTACGAAAGGCGCCGGATCGATGTCGAACAGCGGATCACCTTTGTGCACATGCTGGTTGTCCTTGATGTATACCGCTGTGACAAGCCCCGAAACCTGTGCTGCCACGTTCACCACATCCGCGTTGATGTAAGCGTTCTCGGTGCTGCGTGAAAGTTCGGAGTAATAAAAAAATGCGATGCCTCCGCTCAGCACAATGACTGCCAGCGCAATCAGGATGCTTCTTTTATGGGTTTTGAAAAATTCCATTTGCGGGTTCCTTCAATTACGTATTTCCGGATAATTTGTCGCGAATGCTGTGCAGCACGTTGAGGGCAGTGCCGATATCATCCTTGCTTGAACCGGACAGAATTTCCCTGCGCAACTCGGCTGCATGGCTGCGAATGTGCTCAACAGCCTTCTTGCCCGCAACGGACAGGTGCAGGTGCTTGACCCGCCGGTCAGTCTCGCTGCCGCAGCGTTTCAGCAGTCCTTCCCGTTCCATGTGGTCAACCTGCCTGACCAGTGTCGCGGCTTCTATGCCCATGTGTTGCGCCAGCTCCCGGTGGGTACAACCGTCGTGTCGCGACAGGTGCAGCAGCAGCAGCCAGCGGGAATGGGAAAATCCGGATGGTCTGAGCCGCCGGTCCAGCTCGATCCGCCAGGCATGCGCGCTCAAATGCAGTGACTCGGCGAATTGTTCGTCCAATGACTTCATTGTTAATTTGCCAACTAATTATTAGTATGCTAACCATTATGGGGGTGATGCGGGGCATTTGTCGATAGCTGAAACATTTTCGAACAATTTTTAAGGGCAAGAAAAATCGGCTGCCTGAAAGCGGCCGTGCTCCATGGCGCCAGTCCCGGACAAGTTGCTCGGGGACGAGGTTTTTTCAGGCCATGAATATTGGCGGTCTGGCTAGATGATATAATTCGCGCCTCTTTAAGGGTGCCGCTTCATGTCTGTTGTAATCAATTTTAAAGTCCACTTGTCCGAATTGTTCGCGCAGGCCTTGCGCGAGGTTGCTCCTGAAGCAAGCCAAACCGAGATTCTGATCGAACGGCCCAAGCTTGCATCCCATGGCGATTACGCCTGCAATCTGGCGATGCAGTTGGCCAAGCCGTTGCGCAAATCGCCGCGCGATATCGCACATGCACTGATCGCGGCATTGCCTGAGTCCGATGTCATCGAAAGGATGGAGATCGCGGGGGCGGGCTTCATCAATGTGTTCATTACCGCTGCAGCCAAGCAACAGGTGGTGCACGGCGTGTTGCAGGCCGGTGCCGGTTATGGGCATATCCATACCGGTGCGGGCCGCAAGGTGGGCGTTGAATTCGTTTCCGCCAATCCGACCGGACCGCTGCATGTCGGGCATGGCCGCGGCGCGGCGGTGGGCGATTGCCTGTGCAACGTGCTGCACGCGGCAGGCTGGAGCGTGACGCGCGAGTTTTACTACAACGATGCCGGTGTGCAGATCGACAACCTGACTCGATCGGTGCAATTGCGCTGCAAGGGCATCACACCGGATCATCCTTCCTGGCCGGAAGATGGTTACCGCGGCGACTATATTGCGGATGTCGCCGAAGCGTATATGGCACAGGAAATGGTGGAAGCCGACGATCAGCATGTTAAGGCATCCGGCAATTTGAACGATGCCGAGGCAATCCGCCATTTCGCGGTTGCCTACCTGCGCCGCGAACAGGACATCGACCTGCGTGCTTTCGGCGTTAATTTCGATGTGTTTTCGCTGGAATCCGCCTTGTACGCCGATGGCAAAGTGAAGGAGACGGTGGATAAACTGATCGCCAGCGGCCACACCTACGAACAGGACGAAGCGCTGTGGTTGCGCACCACCGATTTCGGCGATGACAAGGATCGCGTAATGCGCAAAAGCGACGGTACCTATACTTATTTCGTGCCGGATGTTGCCTACCACCTGGACAAGTGGCGACGCGGCTTTACCCGCGTCATCAACGAACAGGGTGCCGACCACCACAGCACGATTACGCGGGTAAGGGCGGGATTGCAGGCGCTGGGAGAGGAAATCCCGCAGGGCTGGCCGGATTATGTATTGCACCAGATGGTGACCGTGTTGCGCGGGGGGCAGGAAGTGAAGATTTCCAAGCGCGCCGGCAGTTACGTTACGCTGCGCGATCTGATCGATGAGGTCGGCTGTGATGCAACGCGCTATTTTCTTGCAGCGCGTCATCCTGATTCCCAGCTGGTGTTCGATATCGATCTGGCAAAATCGAAGAGCAACGACAATCCGGTGTACTATATTCAGTATGCCCACGCCCGCATCAGCGCGGTACTGGCGCTATGGGAAGGCGAGCACAAGACTCTGCTGCAGGCGGATGTAAGCCTGCTGGATAGCGAATACGAGACTGCCTTGCTGCAAAGACTGATTGACTATCCGCAGGTGATCGAAAATGCCGCCCAGGAACTGGAACCGCACCTGGTCGCCTTTTATCTTAAGGACTTGGCGGCCGATTTTCACAGCTACTATAATGCCTCGCGCTTTTTGGTCGAGGATCAATCAGTCAAGTCGGCGCGGCTGGCATTGGCGGCCTCAGTAGCGCAAGTGATACGCAACGGATTGTCCTTGCTGGGTGTAAGCGCTCCTGAAAAAATGTAAAAATCGGGATTAAAATGCGCGATGAAATCGAACCGATACAGAAAATAGAACGGAAACAACATGGGCAAGGATAACGGCAGCAGGTCATCTACGCAGCGCAATGGCGCAAATTCGTTATGGGTCGGCATTCTGGCCGGTATGGTCATCGGTGTTGGACTGGCCGCTGCGGTAGCGTGGTTTATGAAAAAGTCGCCCAGCCCGTTCCTGAGCCGGGAACAGCCGGTGTTGGCCCAGCCGGAATCGACCCAGCCGGCAATTCCAGTGGGGCAGCCGGACTTGACCAGTGATGACAAACAGCGTTTCCAGTTCTACAAGATACTGACCGACAAGCAGAATGCAACTTCCGTAGCGCCGGCAGGATCGGCAGGCCAAGCCAAGTCAGCCAAACCCCAGGCCGCCGCGTTTCAGCCGCAGATATTGCAGGCAGGGTCATTTCCGAGTGAGACCGATGCCGAAAATCTAAAGGCAAAATTGGCCTTGCTGGGCGTCGAAGCCAGCATCCAGACTGCGACAATCAAGGACAAGGGCGTGTGGTATCGCGTGCGTCTGGGGCCTTACAAAAGTGCGGATGAAATGAACCGTGCGCAGGGTTTCTTGAAACAAAACGGCGTGAGCAGCACTCCGATGCGTGTTCAATAGTCATAATTCAATCACCAAACAGGAGCGGGTATATGAAAAGCTTGATTAGGAGTCTGATTGTAACGGTAGCATTGCTGGCAAGCGGAGCGGAATTAGCCGCTGATGCGCAGCTTGGAAAAGATTACACTTTGATGAATCCGCCGCAACCGACCAGCACCAAGAAAATCGAGGTTCTGGAATTTTTCTTTTATGGCTGCCCGCATTGCTATCATTTGCATCCGCTGCTAAGTGCCTGGAAAAAGACCATGTCCAGGGATGTGGAGCTGACTTACGTGCCCACCGTGTTTCGCGAATCCTGGGAGCCAATGGCATACACCTTTTACGCGCTGGAAAGCATGGGGAAAATGGAGCAGTTGCATGATGCGCTGTATCGAGCCTGGAACGAAGACAATATGGTCCTGGTCGATGAGGACAAGATTGCCGACTTTGTGGCCCAACATGGTGTTGACCGCGCGGAATTTGTCGCTGCATACAACTCCTTCGCAATGAAAAGCATGGTGACGCGCGCCGAGCAAATGATACGCAGCTACGGCATCGACGGTACGCCCACGCTGGTGGTGGACGGGAAGTATAAGATTGAAGGTTTGGAGCCGAAAGATACCATCCAGGCATTGCAGCGGGTGATCGTGATGGCGCGCAAGACCCACGGCAAATAGCCGGTTTTCCGGACCGCCAGCCGGACTTCAACCCCGGAAGATGATTGTTGAAATGTCCCTCAGCGTAGCCGGCTGGCCGTTCGAATGATGAGAATACTGGTGGAACTACTAGCCATTCGACTAAGCGAGCAATTAACGCTCGCCAAGTCGCTGGTTATAAGCAACCAAAATACGGTTGCAAGAGGTTGGTTATAAACATGCAAAATACGCATGTTGTAGTCATAACCGGTGCGTCGAGCGGCCTGGGACTGGCGCTGGCGCGCCATTATCTTGAACGAGGTGCGACAGTCGCCGCATTCGCCAGGCGCGGTGAGTTGCTGCGAGCGCTTGCAGCTGAATTTCCAGATCAGGTTTTTTGTTACGCGCTGGACGTGCGTGATTCGCATGCGATCAGGGAAGCCGCAAACGATTTTATCGCACGCGCCGGTGTGCCGGATGTGGTCATCGCCAATGCCGGAGTGAGCCTCGGCACCCTCACCGAACACGCCGAAGACCTCGATGCTTTCCAGCAGCTGATGGATATCAACGTGTTGGGCATGGTGAAAACCTTCCAGCCTTTCGTTGCGATGATGCGCGCGCAGCGGCAGGGTACGCTGGTCGGCATTGCCAGTGTGGCGGGCTTGCGCGGCCTGCCAGGTGCGAGTGCTTACTCAGCCTCCAAGGCTGCCACCATCTCCTACCTGGAATCATTGCGGGTCGAGTTGTATGGTAGTGGCGTGAAGGTGGTTACGATCTGCCCGGGCTACGTCAAGACCCCGATGACCGACATCAACACCTATGCGATGCCGTTCATTCTGGACGCTGAGGAAGCAGCACGACGCATGGCAACGGTCATTGAACGCGGCGCATCGTTCGCCGTGGTGCCTTGGCAGATGGGGTTGGTGGGATGGATATTGAAGCGACTGCCAAACCGGCTGTACGACTTGCTGTTTGCGAAAGCACCGCGCAAGTCGCGCGACGTCAAGCTATCCGGCTAGCTTCTTCTTCAAAATATCGTTCAACTGCGCCGGGTTCGCCTGACCCTTGCTGGCTTTCATCGCCAGGCCGACGAAAAAGCCGAACAGCTTGTCCTTGCCACTGCGGTATTCCGCGACCTTGTCGGCATTGGCGGCGATGATGTCGTCCACGATTTTTTCGATCGCACCGCTGTCGGAAACCTGTTTCAGTCCCTTGGCTTCGATGATGTTGTCGGCATCGCCACCTTCTGACCACATGATGCGAAATACTTCCTTGGCCCCCGCGTTGGAGATGGTACCGTCGGCGATGCGCTTGAGCATGCCGCCGAGTTGTTGCGGCGTGACCGGGCTTTGCTGCATTTCCAGGCCTTCACGATTCAGTTGCGCGCTGACTTCTCCGATCAGCCAATTGACGCACAGCTTTGCACTATTCGGTATTTCATGTAACGCTGCCTCGAAGAAATCCGCCACCTCGCGCGAGGCCGTGAGGATGCCGGCATCGTAGGGCGATAGGCCAAAGTCGTTCACATATCGATTACGTTTTGCTTCCGGCAACTCCGGCAGCGTGGCACGCACCCGCTCTTTCCACTCCTCGCTGATCTCCAGCGGCAACAGATCGGGGTCGGGAAAGTAGCGGTAGTCGTGCGCCTCTTCCTTGCTGCGCATTGCGTGGGTTGTACCTTTGTCTGCATCGAACAGAACCGTGGCCTGGTGGATCTTGCCGCCATCTTCGATCGTGTCGATCTGCCACTGGACTTCATAGTCGATGGCCTGTTGCATGAATTTGAACGAGTTGAGGTTCTTGATCTCGCGGCGTGTGCCGAGGGGTTCGCCGGGGCGGCGCACCGACACGTTGACATCGCAGCGGAACGAACCTTCCTGCATATTGCCGTCGCAGATGCCGATCCAGCGCACCAGCGAGTGCAGGGTTTTGGCATAGGCGACCGCTTCGGCCGCAGAACGCATGTCCGGCTCGGAAACGATTTCCAGCAGCGGCGTCCCGGCGCGATTCAGGTCGACACCGGTAACGCCCTGGGACTCGCCGTGTACCGATTTGCCCGCGTCCTCTTCCAGATGGGCGCGGGTGATGCGCACCGTTTTCTCATAGGGCTTGGCGTTGCCGGACAACGGTTCAACCAGTATCGTCAGCGCACCCTGTCCGACCACCGGCAGGTCGAATTGGCTGATCTGGTAGCCCTTGGGCAGATCGGGATAGAAATAATTCTTGCGCGCGAACACCGAGCGGGGCGCGATGTGCGCGCCAACCGCGAGGCCGAATTTGATCGCGCGTTCAACCGCGCCCTTGTTCAGTACCGGCAGCACACCGGGCAGCGCGATGCTCACCGCGTCCGCCTGGGTGTTTGGCTCGGCACCATAGGTCGTCGAGGCACCCGAGAATATTTTGCTGCTGGTCGAAAGCTGGGTGTGCACTTCCAGCCCGATGACGATTTCCCATTGCATGGTTTTAACCCCTATTTGCCACATAACCAGCGACTTGGCTGGCGTCTTTTGCCAGCTTGGTCGAATGGCTAGTTGTTCCATCAGAGACCACAGAGTACACAGAGAGACCCCTCATGCATATTCTCTGTGATCTCTGTGCGCTCTGTGGCAATTGTTTTTCAAATTTCATCCGGCTGCCTCGAATGCCAGTCGGTTGCCAGCTGGTATTGGTGCGCGACGTTCAGCATCTGCGCCTCGCGAAAATAATTGCCGATGATCTGCAGCCCGGACGGGCGGCCGTTGGTGCCGAAACCCGCCGGGATCGACATGCCGGGCAGGCCGGCCAGGTTCACCGCGATGGTGTAGATGTCCGACAGGTACATCTGCACCGGGTCGTCGCCCTTCTCGCCCAGATTGAATGCGGTGGAAGGACTGGTCGGCCCCATGATCACATCGCATAGCTTGAACGCATCGTCAAAATCCTGCGCGATCAGGCGGCGGATCTTCTGCGCCTGCAGGTAATAGGCGTCGTAATACCCGTGCGACAGCACGTAGGTGCCGATCATGATGCGGCGTTTCACTTCTGCGCCGAAGCCCTGCGCGCGGCTATTTTCATACATCTCGGTGAGGTCGCCGTATTCCGGCGCGCGGTAGCCGTAACGCACGCCGTCGTAGCGGGAAAGGTTGCTGGAGGCTTCCGCAGGGGCCAGCACGTAATAGACCGGAACCGCCAGCCTGGAATTCGGCAGGGTGATGTCGACGATGGTTGCGCCCAGTTTTTTGTATTCGTCTAACGCCGCGTTTACGCAGCCGGCGACATCCTGTGCCAGACCTTCGGCAAAGAATTCTTTCGGCAGGCCGATGCGCAGGCCGGCCAATGGCTTGTTCAGGTCGCGGCCATAATCCTCCTTGTCGCGCTGCAGGCTGGTGGAATCGCGTTCGTCGAAGCCGGTCATCACGTTCAGCAGCAGCGCCAGGTCCTCCGCGCTGCGCGCCATCGGTCCGGCCTGGTCCAGGCTGGAGGCAAAAGCGATCATGCCGTAGCGCGACACCGTGCCGTAAGTCGGCTTGATGCCGGAGATGCCGCACAGCGCTGCAGGCTGGCGTATCGAGCCGCCGGTGTCGGTTCCGGTCGCGGCGGCGCACAGCCGCGCTGCCACGGCACAGGCCGCACCACCCGAACTGCCGCCGGGCACGGCATTGCGATCCCAGGGATTTTTTACTGTACCGAAATACGAGGTTTCGTTGGACGAACCCATGGCGAATTCGTCCATGTTGGTCTTGCCCAGATTCACCGCACCGGCATCATTGAACTGGGTGATGACGTGCGCGTCATAGGGAGCGATGAAGTTCTCCAGCATCTTCGAGCCGCAGGTGGTACGCCAGCCCTTGGCGCAGAAGATGTCTTTCTGGGCGATCGGGATGCCGGTGAGCGGCTGCGCTTTGCCGCCGGCCAGCAGGCTATCGGCCCGGCGTGCCTGATCCAGGCTGGTTTCGGGGTTGAGGGTGATGTAGGCATTCAACGCGGGATTGAGCTCGGCGATGCGACCGAGATAGAGTTGTGTCAGTTCCACGCTGCTGATTTTCCCGGCGCGCAGCGCGCTGCCGAGTTGCTGCAAACTTGAGTTAAGCATGATCCTGATTATTCGATGACTTGTGGAACGAGATACAAACCCGCTTCGACCTGGGGCGAGCCTTGGTATTGCGGGGCTAGGGACTGGAACAGCTCGCGCTGGTCGGTTTCCGTTACCACATCTTCGCGCAGCCGTTGCGTCACATCCTGGGCATGGGACATGGGGGTGATGCCATTGGTGTCGACGGCCTGCATTTCGGCGATCAGGTCAAAAATACCGGAAAGTTGCTCACGGGCGGATTCGATTTCCGTTTCAGTCATCCCCAGCCTTGCCAGGCGGGCGACTTTGCGGACATCTGCATTGGCCAAATTCACATTAGGGGACATAGTAAAAACTTTATAGAAATAAGGCTAATAGGGTATCATACAAGGGTTTATTGACGCACCTCTTTGACTACAGGACACGACATGTTTGGATTTTTGAAAGGCTATTTTACGAATGATCTGGCAATTGACCTCGGCACGGCAAACACGCTGATCTGGGTGCGCGGACAGGGCATCGTGCTGGACGAGCCGTCGGTGGTGGCGATAAGACAGGAGGTCGGGCCGAATGGCAAGAAGGTTGTCCAGCAGGTCGGGCTTGCCGCGAAACAGATGATGGGCCGCACGCCGGGCAGCATTAACGTGATCCGTCCGATGAAGGATGGCGTGATTGCCGACTTCACCGTTACGGAACTGATGCTCAAGCATTTTATCCGCAAGGTTTACAAGGCGGGCATATTCAGTCCCAGTCCGCGTATTGTGATTTGTGTGCCGTGCGGTTCCACCCAGGTGGAACGGCGCGCGATACGCGAATCGGCGGTCGGTGCCGGCGCCCGTCGCGTGGAATTGATCGAGGAGCCGATGGCGGCTGCGATCGGCGCGGGGCTCCCGGTGGAAGAGGCGACCGGCTCGATGGTGGTTGACATCGGCGGCGGCACCACGGAAGTGGGCGTGATCTCTCTGGGTGGGCCGGTGTACTCCGGCTCGGTGCGTGTCGGTGGCGACAAGTTCGACGAGGCGATCATCAATTACATCCGCCGCAATTACGGCATGCTGATCGGTGAATCCACCGCCGAGCAAATCAAAAAAACAATCGGTTCCGCTTTCCCGGGCAGCGAGGTGCGCGAGATGGAAGTGACCGGGCGCAATCTGGCCGAAGGCGTGCCGCGCAGCTTCACCATTTCCAGCAATGAAGTGCTCGAAGCGATGACCGATCCGCTCAACAACATCGTCAGCGCAGTGAAGACGGCGCTTGAACAGACACCGCCTGAACTTGGTGCGGACATTGCCAACAAGGGCATGGTATTGACTGGCGGCGGTGCGCTGTTGCGCGACCTGGATCGCCTGTTGATGGAGGAAACCGGTTTGCCGGTGTTGATTGCCGACGATCCGTTAACCTGCGTGGTGCGCGGGTCCGGTATGGCACTTGAACACATGGACAAGTCGACCAGCATTTTCACCACTGAATAAATTTCACTGCCTGACAGGGTGATAAAAAACAGTTATGCCGGGTGGGGTAGTTTTTCCATATCTCGCTTGTTCCCAAAGATTCTCGATGGAATTTAGTTGATAGACGGCACGCAATCTTTCCCATTTTTCAATCGCGGACCCAGCCCGGTGGCGCGGCTGGTTTTTTTTGCGGTGCTATCCCTGTTGCTGTTGTTTGTTGATGCCCGTTATCGCTATCTGGAATCGACACGCAGTGCATTGTCTGTTTTGATCTCTCCGATACAGCGCCTGGCGGGCATGCCGGGCGCACTTCTGCAACAGACCGGCGATTTTTTTATCACACAGAGCAAGCAACATGATCTGATAAAGCAGAACGATGAATTGAAATTGCAGCATGAGCGCGATGCCGCGCAGTTGTTGCAGCTGCAGGCGCTGGAACAGGAAAATCTTCATTTGCGCAGTCTGGATGCGCTGCCGATACGCGACAAGTTCACCACCCAAATAGCCCAGGTGGTTTATGCCGAGCGCGACGTATTCAGGCGAAAGGTCCTGGTCGACAAGGGTGCGGATGCCGATGTGAAACTCGGTCAAGTGGTGATGGATGATGTCGGTATCGTCGGCCAGATAACCCGTGTCTATCCCTGGCTCTCGGAAGTAACATTGATCACCGAAAAGAATCAGGCTGTGCCGGTACAGATACTGCGCAATGGGTTGCGCACCATCGTGTTTGGATCGGGCGACATCAGCCAGTTGTCGCTGCGCTATATGCCGGCCAGCGCGGATGTCCAGAACGGCGATGTGCTGGTCACTTCCGGTCTGGGCGGAGTCTATCCGCCGGGCATTCCGGTCGCAAAGGTGATAAAGATCGAGCACGATACTGCCTATCCCTTCCTCAATGTTACCTGCCTGCCGATTGCCGGAGTGGATAGTCACCGCCATCTGTTGATCTTGTCCAGTTTGCCCAAGGTACCCAAGCGTCCAGAGGAAAACACAAAAGCGGGACACCCGGGTGAACGGTTGAAGTTCAGGAGATTTCATTAGATGTCTTCCCCCGCCATGCAAACCAAGACGGAAATCCAGAAGCCGGTCAGCAACATTTTTATCGCTGCCAGTATTCTGGTCGCGCTGTTTTTGAATGGACTGCCCTGGACAGGCATCGGGCTGATCCTGCGTCCGGACTTCGTGGCGCTGGTATTGTTGTATTGGAGCATGCACAAGCCGTTGCGTATCGGGATCGGGTTGTCGTGGGCGGTGGGGATACTCGCAGACGTGTCAGATGCCACGCTGTTCGGCCAGCACGCGCTGGCTTATACCTTGCTCGCTTTCGGCGGGGTGGTGCTGCACCGCAGGCTGCAGATGTTCGATTTGCGCCAGCAGACTATTCAGGTGTTCGGGATATTCGCGCTGACTTACGCCGTATATTTGCTGGTCAATTGGCAGGTGAACGGTTATGTGGTGTGGCCCTATTTGCTCGGCTGCGTTACGTCGACCCTGCTCTGGATGCCGACCAGCGTCATGTTCCGGGTAATGCGCCAACACAGATTGAATCGTAATCGCACATGATCAAGCGCGTTGAGTTCAAAAACCACCAGCGAGAGATTTTTCATTTCCAGTTGCGTATGTTTTTCTGCATTGGTTTCGTGGTGGTATTGCTGGCAATACTGCTGGCGCGTTTCGTTTATCTTCAGGCAGTGCGGCACAGTTATTACCAGACGCTGTCGGAAAACAACCGTATCGCCGTTATCCCGATCGTTCCGAATCGCGGCCTGATCGTCGACCGCAACGGCGTGGTGCTGGCACGCAACTATTCCGGTTACACGCTGGAGATAGACCCGAACAAAACCCCGGATATCGAGGCCACGATAAACAATCTGGCGACGCTGGTTGAAATCACCAGCAAGGATCGCAGACGCTTCAAAAAGCAGCTTGCCGAGAGCCACAACTTTGAAACACTGGTGATCCGCAGCCGCCTGAGCGATGTCGAGGTCGCGCGCTTTGCCGCACAGCAATATCGCTTTCCGGGAGTAGAGATAAAGGCGAGGCTGTTCCGTGATTATCCGTTCGGTGAAAGCACCTCGCACATGATCGGCTATATCGGACGAATCAACGATACGGATGCAAGCCGGCTTGAGGATGATGATCTGGAGGCCAATTACCGCGGCACGGATTACATCGGCAAGATTGGCCTGGAGCAAAGTTACGAAAGCGATCTGCACGGTACCACCGGCATCGAACAGGTCGAGGTGGATGCAAACGGTCGCGCGGTGCGGGTGCTGTCCCGCACCGACCCTATTCCCGGCAAAACGCTGGTCTTGAGCATCGATATAAAGTTGCAGGAAATTGCCGAGAAAGCATTTGGCCAATATCGCGGTGCCCTGGTCGCGATTGACCCGAACAACGGCGAAGTATTGGCCTTCGTCAGCAAGCCGGGGTACGACCCCAACCTGTTCATTGACGGCATCGACCCGGAAAGCTGGGATGAGTTGAACAACTCGCCCGATAAACCGCTGACCAACCGCGCGATACGCGGACAATATCCGACAGGTTCAACCATCAAGCCTTTCATGGCGCTGGCAGGATTGTATTACCACATCCGCACCCCGGAACAAACCATCAACGATCCCGGCGTCTACTATTTGCCGGGCAGCAGCAGGCAGTATCGGGACTGGAAAGTCGGTGGGCACGGCATCGTGAACATGTTCAAGGCCATCCAGATGTCTTGCGACATTTATTTTTATGGCCTGGCAAACGATATGGGCATAGACAACATAGACAGCTACTTGTCGCGCTTTGGTTTTGGCAAGAAAACAGGCATTGACCTGGAAGGCGAATCTTCCGGATTGCTGCCATCGCGGGAATGGAAACGGAAGCGCTACAACCAGATGTGGTATCCGGGCGACACGATTGCAGTCGGCATCGGGCAGGGTTATATACTGGCCACCCCGATGCAGATGGCATTTGCCACTGCCACATTGGCGAACAACGGCGTGGCATATCAGCCACATCTGGTCAAGGAAGTGGAAAGTGCGCACGGCAGCGATAGTCGTTCCATAGACAAGCCACCCCTGTACGATTTGAACATCGACCCCAAGGCCCTGGATCTGGTCAGGCGCGCCATGATCGCCGTCACCAAGCCTGGCGGCACGGCGGTATATGCAAACATGGGCCTGACCTATAATATTGCCGCCAAGACCGGCACGGCGCAGGTTATTGCAATGAAGCAGGGAGAGAAGTACGTGGCCAAAGATGTTACTGAGCGGCATCGTGACCATGCCTGGTACATCGCCTATGCGCCGGCCGAGAAACCGCGGATTGCTTTGGCAGTACTGGTCGAAAACGGCGGCGAGGGCGGCACCGCGGCGGCACCCATCGCGCGCAAGGTATTCGATTACTATTTGCTCGGCAAGGAGCCGAAGCCATCAACTCCGGCAGACGTCAAAGTACCAAAGCCATTGACGCCGGCAGACATGGAAATGTCGAAGCCACTGACTCAATCAGCAGTGAAGGTAACGAAGAAGCCATTGGCCCAATCAGCGGTGAAAGTAACGAAGCCATTGACTCCGGCAGTCATCAAAGTACCAAAGCCATCAACTCCGGCAGACGTTAAAGTAACGAAGCCATTGGCACCCGCTGACACCAATGATGGAGGTGCACATGATTAGGCGTGAGTTCTGGTCGCGTTTTATTGCGCATATCGACCGGCAACTGCTGCTGGGTATCAGCTTGCTGATGCTGACCAGCCTGTTGGTGCTTTATAGCGCCGATAATGCCAGCTGGGATCGCCCGCTGAGCCAGTTGCGCAACATTCTGGTGGCGTTGGTCTGCATGTGGATCGTTGCCAGGCTGCCGTTGCATTATCTGATGCGCGCCGCGGTACCGATTTACCTGCTTGGGATGGCATTGCTGGTCAGTGTGGCGCTATTCGGCGAGATCAGCCACGGTGCGCGCCGCTGGTTGAACCTTGGCGTGATGACCATCCAGCCGTCCGAATTGATGAAGATCGGCGTGCCGATGATGATGGCATGGTATTTCGAGCGGCATGAAGCCACGCTTACGCTGAAGAATTATTTTATTGCCGCGCTGTTGCTGTTCATGCCGGTACTGTTGATTGTTCGCCAGCCGGACCTGGGCACAGCGCTGCTAATCTCGGCGAGCGGGTTTTATGTGTTGTTTCTGGCGGGCCTGAGCTGGCGCGTAATGGGGGCCATGTTGGTCGCCGGCATCGCCAGCGCACCGGTGATGTGGTCGATGATGCACGCATATCAGCGCCATCGCATCATGATGCTGTTCGATCCCTCGCAAGATGCGCTGGGTACCGGTTATCACACTATCCAGGCCAGCATCGCGGTGGGGTCGGGCGGCATTCTCGGCAAGGGCTATTTGCACGGCACGCAGACCCATCTCGACTTTCTGCCGGAACGCACCACGGATTTTATTTTCGCGGTTTATTCCGAAGAGTTCGGTTTAATCGGGAACCTGATCCTGTTGTCGCTTTATGCTTTTGTGATCTGGCGCGGTTTCGTCATCACGTCGCATGCCTCGACCTATTTCACGCGCCTGATGGCCGGTTCCATCACGCTGACTTTCGCCACCTATGCATTCGTTAACATGGCCATGGTCAGCGGCATACTCCCGGTGGTGGGTGTGCCTTTGCCGCTGATCAGTTACGGCGGCACCTCGATGCTGACCCTGCTGCTCGGTTTTGGTATGCTGATGAGCATAGAGACGCACAAAAAATTGGTTAAAACTTGATAAATCAGCCATCCTGTCCGGCGAACCGAAAACGGCGGTACAAGCCGCCTGTTAACGGTAGTCGGGTAATTGGTAAAGAGGGGATTGAATGAATAAAAATGCCGCACTATTGGTCGTTACAATGTTATTGCTTGCTGCCTGCGGCACGATTCCGCAGCGCAACGCGGCCACCGCGGCAGGTTCCGGCGGCTACCTGCCCGGTGATGGTCCAGGCAAGAACATTCCGGTCAATCTAAATGCGATACCCGACGCCGTGCCGAAAATCGAACCGTTGAACCGGTATGCCAATCGGCCCTATATCGCGTTGGGGAAGACCTATACGCCAATGACGGTGGTCGGAAATTTCAGGGAACGGGGCATGGCTTCGTGGTACGGAAAAAAATTCAACGGCCAGCGCACCTCGAGCGGAGAGATCTATGACATGTACGGCATGACGGCCGCGCATCCCACGCTGCCGCTGCCCAGTTATGCCCGGGTGACCAATCTTTCCAACCATAAATCGGTGATCGTGCGCATCAACGACCGGGGGCCGTTCATGAATGACCGCATCATTGATTTGTCCTACACGGCGGCATACAAGCTGGGCATGATTACCGATGGCAGTGCCGAAGTGGAAGTTGACAGCATCGATCCCAATGTCACGGTCAATACGATTGCAGCCAGCACGGTACAAAGCCAACCGCTGGACAGCAGCGCGCCTGTAAATCTTGTTGTTGGTCCTGCCGCCGCTTCCGCTGTTGTTGCGGCACCTGCTGCGGCGCCTGCTGTTGCCCGTATCGCAGATGATACGGCAGATGCTGCAGGTTCAGCTGCTGCGGTCCCGGTTGCGGCGGCCACGACTGCGCCCGCTCCGCCCGGTGCCATAACGCCATTGGCAAGCAGTGACAAGGCCGTTTACCTGCAACTTGGCGCATTCAAGACACAGGATGCCGCGAAAGCATATCTGGCAAAGATGCGCAGCGAACTTGGTGACACTGGCAAGCAATTGAAGCTGTCCACCAAGGATGGATTGGTCCGCGTGCATATTGGACCCTATGCCAGCCAGAGCGAAGCGCGCAGCAGCGCGGAGAGCATGGAAGCCAAGCTCGGGTTCAAGCCGATGGTGAATTTGCC
>DATKVR010000021.1:0-5616 GCA_035529955.1 Gallionella sp. | reverse complement strand
GACGAATTCGAATATCACATCGAGCACAAGAAATGTTTGGTATGAGACATAAAATGCATATGTCGGGAACCTCTGAAAATTCAGAGTTCGCCCAAATGCAAGGCGCGGGAAAAGTTTCGCAGCGCCGCATATGGGTTATATGTAAGCAAGAAACTTTTTCCGCAACGCCGCAGTTGGGATGAAATCTGGATTTTAAAGGTTCACGAATGATCAACATTGAAATTGATGGCAAGGCAGTCGAGAGCGAACGCGGATCCACGGTGATGGACGCGGCCAACAAACTGGGCATCTACATTCCGCATTTCTGCTACCACAAGAAATTGTCCATCGCGGCCAACTGCCGCATGTGCCTGGTGGAAGTGGAAAAGGCGCCCAAGCCGCTGCCTGCCTGTGCAACGCCGGTTGCGGAAGGCATGAAGGTGCACACCCATTCTGAGATGGCGGTCAAGGCGCAGCAGGGCGTGATGGAGTTCTTGCTGATCAACCATCCGCTCGATTGCCCGATCTGCGATCAGGGCGGCGAATGCCAGTTGCAGGATCTGGCCGTGGGATATGGCGGCAGCGCATCGCGTTACCAGGAACCCAAGCGCAGCGTGATGCACAAAGAAATAGGCGAACTGATTTCCACCGAAGAAATGAACCGCTGCATCCAGTGCACGCGTTGCGTGCGTTTCGGCCAGGAGATCGCCGGCGTGATGGAGCTGGGCATGGCGTTCCGCGGTGAGCATTCCGAAATCATGACCTTTGTGAACAGTTCAGTTGATTCCGAACTGTCAGGCAACATGATTGATCTGTGTCCGGTCGGGGCGTTGACCAGCAAACCGTTCCGGTATACCGCGCGCAACTGGGAGTTGTCGCGCCGCAAGTCGGTCAGCCCGCACGATGGCCTGGGTTCCAATCTGGCGGTGCAAGTGATGAATAACAGGGTGATGCGTGTCCTGCCTGTCGAGAACGAGGCGATCAATGAATGTTGGCTATCTGACAAGGACAGATTCAGTTATGAAGGGTTGAACTCGCCGGAGCGATTGACAAAACCCATGCTCAAGCAGGACGGAAAGTGGATAGAGGTCGAATGGCCAGTCGCGCTGGAATATGTCGCGAACGGCTTGCGCCAGATCGGCAGCACGGCTGGGGCAGACCAGATCGCAGCCCTGGCAACACCGCACAGCACGCTGGAAGAACTGTATTTGCTGCAAAAATTGATGCGCGGCTTGGGCAGCGGTAACGTGGATTTCCGCCTGCGCCATTCGGATTTTACCGCCGACGGCCACCGGTCCGGCGTTCCATGGCTGGGCATGCCCGTCGCGGACATCAACACCCGCGACCGTTTCCTGATTGTCGGCAGCTTCCTGCGCAAAGACCATCCGCTGCTGGCGAGTCGCGTGCGCCAGGCCGTTAAACACGGCGCGCAAGCCAACATTGTGCACGCGAGCGACGATGATTTGCTGATGCCGGTAATGAACAAGTGCATCGTTGCACCTAACGGGCTGGCGAACAGCCTGGCGCAAATCCTGAAGGCGCTTGCGGCTGAAAAGCCGGGAACATTGTCCGGCGAAATGCAGAAAGTTATCGAGGTTGTGCAACCGACTGCGCAGGCGGTTGCCATCGCCCACAGCCTGGCAAGCGGCGAACATGCCGCTGTACTGCTGGGCAATTTCGCGCAACAACATCCGCAGGCTGCGCAGATCGCCGTGCTGGCCGGGCAGATCGCCGCATTGTGCGCAGCAAAATTCGGCTACCTGGGCGAAGCGGCAAACAGTGTCGGCGGTTATCTGGCCGGGGCCGTGCCATCCGGCGAGAAAGGCATGAATGCCGCGCAAATGCTGGTTTCGCCGCGCAAGGCCTACTTGCTGCTGAATGTCGAAACGGAACTGGACATGCATGACCCGCAACAGGCGATGGCGGCCATGTATGCAGCCGACATGGTGGTCGCATTGTCTGCGTACAAACACCGTGCGGCCGAGTATGCCGATGTGATGTTGCCAATCGCGCCGTTCACGGAAACCTCGGGCACCTTTGTCAGCAGTGAAGGTCGTGTGCAAAGTTTCAGGGGCGCGGTCAAACCGCTGGGCGAAGCACGGCCGGCATGGAAGGTGTTGCGCGTTCTGGGCAACCTGCTTGAGCTGCCCGGTTTCGGCCAGGACACCGGCGAAGCGGTGCGCGACGAAATATTGCCCGATGGAGAGAAGAACATCACCGGCAAACTGAACAACCAAATAGTGGGTGTTGCAGTGCAAAACACTGTGGACAGCAACAGCCAGGGTTTGCAGCGCGTCAGCGATGTGCCGATCTACACAGCCGATGCGGTAGTGCGCCGCGCTGCGGCGCTGCAGCTGACGAGCGATGCGGCAACGCCGCGTGTGGTAATGCACAGCAGCGACTTGCGCAGGCTGGGTGTGCAATCCGGTGATACGGTTAAAGTAACCCAGGGTAATGCAAGTGTGCACCTGACGGTCAGGGCGGATGACAGCATGCCTGCAGCGACCGCGCGCGTGGCTGCGGGACATCCGGTCACAGCGGATCTGGGTGCGATGTTCGGGATGATCATTGTGGAACCGATAGCCGGAGAGCGGACATGATGGAATTGCTGAACACGTTTGAACAGGCCGGTCAGAACCTGCTCGGCCCTGCCTGGCTGCCGATCTGGACGCTGGTAAAGATCATGCTGATCATATTGCCTCTGTTGGGTGCGGTCGCCTATCTGACGCTGGCCGAACGCAAGGTGATCGGCTACATGCAGATCCGTATCGGTCCGAATCGCGTCGGCTATTTCGGTTTGCTGCAGCCGATCGCCGACGGGGTGAAACTGTTCCTCAAGGAAATCATCATCCCGAGCGGGTCCAGCAAATTGTTGTTCGTGGTCGCCCCCGTCATGGCCTTTGCCCCGGCGCTTGCGGCCTGGGCAGTCGTGCCGTTCGACAACGGGGTGGCACTGGCCAATGTCAATGCCGGGCTGCTTTATCTCCTGACCATGACCTCGCTGGGGATATACGGCATCATCATCGCCGGTTGGGCCTCCAACTCCAAGTACGCTTTTCTCGGTGCGGTGCGTTCCGCCGCGCAGATTGTGTCGTACGAGATCGCGATGGGCTTCGCGCTGGTATGCGTACTGATGGCCTCGCAAAGCATGAACCTGACCGATATCGTGAACGGCCAGCACGGCCACTGGGGCGCACTGAACTGGTATGTGATCCCGCTGTTCCCGATGTTCATGGTGTACCTGATCTCGGGCGTGGCCGAGACCAACCGGGCACCTTTCGATATGGCCGAGGGCGAGTCGGAGATAGTCGCGGGTTTCCATGTGGAATATTCCGGTATGGCGTTCGCGGTTTTTTTCCTGGCGGAATATGCCAACATGATCCTGATCGCCTTTCTGACCTCGATCATGTTCCTCGGCGGATGGTTGTCGCCGATGCCGTTCCTGCCGGACAGTTTCATCTGGCTGCTGGGCAAGGTTGCCTTCATTTTGTTCCTGTTCCTGTGGTTCCGCGCCACTTTCCCGCGTTATCGCTATGACCAGCTGATGCGCTTGGGCTGGAAAGTGTTCATCCCGCTCACCATCATATGGGTGGTCGTCATCGCGGTATGGATGCAGACCCGATTCTGGGTCTGGTAAAAGGCAGAGGAGAAAAATATGCAAACGATCAAGAATTTCTTCAAGACCTTCCTGCTTTACGAATTGGCAAAGGGCATGGCGCTGACCGGAAAATATTTTTTCGCGCGCAAGATCACGGTGCAGTTCCCGGAGGAAAAAACCCCGCAGGGCTTCAGATTCCGAGGCCTGCATGCGCTGCGCAGATATGCCAACGGCGAAGAACGCTGCATCGGTTGCAAGCTGTGCGAGGCGGTCTGTCCGGCACTGGCGATCAAGATCGAGGTGGCCGAGCGCGAGGACGGCACCCGGCGCACCACCCTGTACGATATCGACATGGTCAAGTGCATTTTCTGCGGATTCTGCGAAGAGGCATGCCCGGTGGATGCGATCGTTGAGACGCGGGTATTCGAATATCACGGCGAGAAGCGCGGCGACTTGTATTACACCAAACCGATGTTGCTGGCGATGGGCGACAAATACGAGCAACAGATCGCCACAGACAGGGCTGCGGACGCCAAGTACCGCTAAGCAGGCCGAACGGCAGGCCGGGAAGCAAGGATAAAGGGCAAGTTAATGAATTTTGAAACTATCGTGTTTTATATGTTTTCAGCGCTGATCGTGTTTGCCGCATTGGGCGTGATTACTGCGCGCAATCCGGTGCATGCGGTGCTGTTTCTGGTGCTGGCGTTCATCAGCTCCGCCGGTATCTGGCTGATGCTGGAAGCCGAGTTTCTCGCCATCGTGCTGGTGCTGGTGTATGTGGGCGCAGTGATGGTGCTGTTCCTGTTCGTGGTGATGATGCTGGATATCAACTTGGTGCGGCTACGCCAGGGATTCTGGCGCTGGTTACCGTTTGGCGCCGGATTGGCCGGCTTGATGGCATTCGAAATGATCTGGGTGCTGGGTGCCACGAAAAATACCGGGAGCATGGTTGCTGTCAGACATGCTGCCGATTACAGCAACACCAAAGTACTCGGGCGTCTGCTCTATACCCAGTATGTTTATCCATTCGAGATTGCGGCCGTGATTTTGCTGGTGGCGATGGTGGCCGCAATCGCGCTGACCTTGCGCCGCCGCAAGGATTCCAAATCGCAGGTGGTCTCGGAACAGATTGCAGTCAAGAAGTCGGATCGTTTGCGCATCATTCCGATGAAGTCCGCGCGTAACGATTAAACCAATCAGGGGAGCGAAAAGCGTGATAACACTGTCGCATTATCTGGTACTGAGTGCCGTACTGTTCGCCATCAGCGTGGTCGGTATCTTTCTGAATCGCAAGAATCTGATCGTGCTGCTGATGGCAATCGAAATGATGCTGCTCGCGGTGAATACCAACTTCCTTGCTTTTGCACATTACCTGAACGACACCGCCGGGCAGATTTTTGTATTCTTTATTCTGACCGTGGCTGCTGCCGAAGCGGCCATCGGCCTGGCGATTCTGGTGGTGCTGTTCCGCAATCTGAACACCATCAATGTCGACGATCTCGACAGTTTGAAAGGTTGATGCGGATGAATATGCAAAGCCTTTATCTGCTGGTTCCGCTGGCTCCGCTGGCCGGGGCGATCATTGCAGGCGTGTTCGGAAAATGGCTGGGACGTGCCTGGTCGCACCGCATCACGATCCTGCTGGTGGGAATTTCGTTTTTTGCCTCCCTGATGATATTCAAGGATGTTCAGGAGGGCCACCGGTTCAATGGTTCGGTCTATACCTGGCTGACGTCGGGTGATACCAGGTTTCAGGTCGGTTTTCTGATCGACAGCCTGACCGCCGTGATGCTGCTGGTGGTCACCTTTGTGTCGCTGATGGTGCATATCTATACCATCGGATACATGAAAGAAGATCCCGGCTACGTGCGTTTCTTCAGTTACATCTCGCTGTTCACCTTCTCCATGCTGATGTTGGTGATGGCCAACAATTTCATGCAGCTGTTCTTCGGCTGGGAAGCGGTGGGCCTGGTTTCCTACCTGCTGATCGGTTTCTGGTATGACCGACCGACCGCGATCTACGCCAACCTGAAAGCCTT
>DATKVR010000020.1:0-7369 GCA_035529955.1 Gallionella sp. | reverse complement strand
ATCCAGCGTGCGTCCGACCGCGCCTTCGGAAGAGTTCTCCACCGGTACCACGCCGTAATGGGCTGTGCCGCTTACCACGTCACGGAACACCTCGTCTATGGTTGCGCACGACTGTTCCTGTATCGCGCTGCCAAAACGTTTCAGCGCCGCCGCCTCGGTGAAGGTGCCTTCAGGCCCGAGATAGGCGATCGTCAGCGGCGCTTCCAAGGCGCGGCATTGCGATATGATTTCGGTGAACAATGTCTTCACACCTTCAGGAGACAGCGGTCCGGGGTTCTGCAAAATCATGCGTGCCAGCACCTGCGCCTCGCGCTCTGGACGCAGCACCACGCCATCCTCTTTGAGATGGCCGACCTGCTGCGCCAGCGCGGCACGCCGGTTGGCGATTATCAATAATTCGTCGTCCAGCTTGTCGATCTGTTCGCGCAATTTTTTTAATTTTTCGCTCATATCGCTCGGGGTTTTAATTTCTCGCTCATGATTGCTTGGTGTTCGGGTTCACGTTTAAAGTTCTTTCAGCAAAGGCAGATCGCGCACCATCAACACGCCCGGTATGGCAGCAATCTGAGCAATCAGTTTAGCGGGAAACGCGCTGTCTGTATCTACCAGCGTATAAGCCATTTCGCCGCGCGACTTGTTCATCATGTTGTGGATATTGATGTTTGCGGCGGCCAGCGTGGTGGAAATCTGCCCCAGCATGTTCGGCACATTGGCATTGGCGATCGCCAGGCGAAAAGCCGATTCGCGCGACATGTTGACGTTGGGGAAGTTGACCGTGTTGGCAACATTGCCATGCTCCAGGTAATCGCGCAGCTGGTCCGCCACCATCATCGCGCAATTTTCCTCCGCCTCCTGAGTCGATGCGCCCAGATGCGGCAGCGCGATCACGCCGGGGTTGTTTTGTGTCTTGCTGGTCGGAAAATCGCACACGTAGCAGCGCACATGCTTGCTTGCCAGTCCGGCCAATATCGCCTCTTCATTGACGATCGCGTCGCGCGAAAAATTCAGCAGCACGCTGCCCGCCTTCATCGCCGCCACACGCTTCTCGTTGATCAGGTTGCGCGTGGCGTCCAGCAGCGGCACATGCAGCGAAACGAAATCACTGTGCTTGAGCAGATCTTCCACGCTGTTCGCCTTCTTCACCTGTGATGGCAGGCTCCATGCCGCATCCACGGTGATCTCGGGGTCGAAGCCGATCACGTGCATGCCGAGGCCGATGGCAGCATCGGCCACCAGGCGGCCGATCGCGCCCAGACCGACGATGCCCAGCGTGCGTCCGCGCAGCTCGGTACCCGCATAGTGTTTTTTGCCTTCCTCGACCTGCTTGTGCAAAGAAGTATCATCGCCGTGCAAACTGGCGGTGAAATGCAGCGCGGGGACGATGTTGCGCGAGGCCAGCAGCATGCCGGTGATGACCAGTTCCTTGACCGCATTGGCATTCGCGCCCGGCGCGTTGAACACCGGCACACCGCGCTCGCTCATCTTTTTCACCGGCACGTTGTTGGTTCCCGCCCCGGCGCGCGCAATGGCCAGCACCGTTCCCGGGATGTGCATCTCATGCATGTTGTGCGAACGCACCAGAATCGCATCCGGTTCAGCGATCTCGGTGCCGATGACATAACGTGCGGCGGGGAAACGGCTCAAGCCGACAGCCGATATCTTGTTCAGCGTCAAAATTTGAAAGGTTTTAGGCACGCAGGACACCCCGAAAAATCGTAGCGAGCGGTTCGAGTGCAAGACGCACGGAACGGAGCGACCAAGACATATCAGCTAGATAGGCGCGGAAGCGAGTACCGTGCAACGCGGCGTGCGAAAGGGTGGCGGCATTGCCGCCGGGAACCCGCCGGCCTACCCCTTGCGGGTGAATTGAATCGCGCAGTAGATTTTTAGCGATGTCCATTTGCGAATTCGTTCATGAAAGTAACCAGCGCCTGCACACCTTCCAGCGGCATCGCGTTGTAGATCGAGGCGCGCATCCCGCCCACCGAACGGTGTCCCTTGAGCTGCAGCAGACCGCGCGCGTCGGCCTGCCTGACGAAATCGCCATCAAGGTTTGCATCTTTCAGCGTGAACGGCACATTCATGCGCGAACGGTCCGATGTTGCCACCGGGCAATGGTAAAAGCCGTTGCTGGCATCGATCGCGGCGTACAGCAATCTGGCCTTGGCGATATTGGCTTTTTCCATCGCGGCGATGCCGCCCCTGCGCTTCAGCATCTGGAATACCAGACCGGCAATATAGATGCCATAGGTCGGCGGTGTGTTGTACATCGAGTCGTTGTCGGCATAGGTCTTGTAATCCAGCAAGGCCGGCAATCCGGTTGGTGCATATCCAACCAGATCGTCACGCACGATCACGATGGTCAGGCCCGCAGGGCCGATATTCTTTTGCGCGCCCGCATAGATCAGTCCGAATTTGGACACATCGACAGAACGCGACAGGATGCATGAAGACATGTCCGCCACCAGCGGCACGTTGCCGACATCGGGAACCCAGTTGAACTCGACGCCGCCGATGGTTTCGTTCGGCGTGTAATGGACATAGGCGGCATCCTTGTCCAGTTTCCAGCTGTCGAACGCGGGCACGTAGCTGAAATTCTTGTCGGCACTGCTCGCCACCGCGTTCACATAACTGAATTTCTTCGCTTCGCTGATCGCCTTTTTCGACCACTCGCCGGTGTTCACGTAGTCTGCGGAGACCTTGCCGCGCAACAGATTCAACGGGACCATCGAGAACTGCAGGCTGGCGCCGCCCTGCAGGAACAACACCTTGTAATTCACCGGTATGCCCATCAATTCGCGCAGATCCGCTTCGGCTTGGGCCTGTATGCCCATGTATTCCTTGCCGCGATGCGACATCTCCATCACCGACATGCCGCTGCCGTGCCAGTCGATCAATTCTGCCTGCGCCTGCTGCAACACTTCTTTCGGCAACACTGCCGGGCCCGCGCTGAAGTTGTATATCGTCATGTCGTGTTACTCCAAAGTTTTAAAAATCAGGTTCAAGATACAAGGTACAAGATGCAAGTAAAGCCCACTTCTCTGATTCTTTCTTGCATCTTGCACCTTGAACCTTGTAACTTATTCCGGGCTTTCCTCTTCCTCGTCCGGTTCCGCAATGCGGCTCAATCCGGCCAGCTTCTCGCCTTTCTCCACATTCATCAGCGTGACGCCTTGGGCGGTACGGCCCATCTCGCGTATTTCCTTGACGCGGGTGCGGATCAGCACCCCGCTGGTGCCGATCAGCATGATCTCGTCGTCGGCATCCACCAGCGTCGCGGCGACCACCCTGCCGTTGCGTTCGGAAGTCTTGATCGCGATCATGCCCTGCGTGCCACGGCCGTGGCGGGTGTATTCGGTGATCGGGCTGCGCTTGCCATAACCGTTCTCGGTCGCGGTCAACACGCTTTGCTGCTCGTTTTCGGCGACCAGCAGCGAGATCACCTGCTGCTTGGGCCCCAGTTTCATGCCGCGCACGCCGCGCGACGCGCGCCCGGTCGGACGCACGTCGTTTTCATCGAATCGCACCGCCTTGCCGGCGTTCGAGAACAGCATCACGTCATGCTTGCCGTCGGTGAGCGCAACGCCGATCAGATGGTCGTCCTCGTCCAGGTTGATCGCGATGATGCCGCGCTTCATCGGGCGCGAGAAATCGGTCAGGGAAGTCTTCTTCACCGTGCCGTTTGTGGTGGCGAAGAACACATACTTGTCCTCGACGAATTCGCCGACCGGCAGCACCGCATTGATCTTCTCGCCGTTTTCCAGCGGCAACAGGTTCACGATCGGCTTGCCGCGCGAGATGCGGCTGCCCTGGGGCACCTCATAGACCTTGAGCCAATACACGCGACCGCGATTGGAGAAGCACAGGATGTAGTTGTGGGTGTTGGCGATGAACAGGCTGTCGATGAAATCGTCTTCCTTGGTTGCAGTCGCCTGCTTGCCGCGGCCGCCGCGTTTCTGCGCCTTGTATTCGTCCAGGGGCTGCGACTTCATATAGCCGCCATGCGACAGGGTGACCACCACGTCCTGCGGCGCGATCAGGTCTTCCATGCTCATGTCCTGGGTGTGCGTGATGATCTCGCTGCGGCGCTTGTCGCCGAACTGGGCTTTCACCGCCACCAGCTCGTCATGGATGATCTGCGTCACGCGTTCCGGCTTGGCGAGGATGTCGAGCAGGTCGGTGATCTTGTCCATCACTTCGCGATATTCGCCGACGATCTTGTCCTGCTCCAGCCCGGTCAGGCGCTGCAGACGCAGCTCCAGGATGGCTTGCGCCTGCACGTCGGAAAAGAAATAGGCGCGTTCATTGCCCTGGCCAACCAAGCCGTACTGCGGCAACAGTCCGTCCGGACGCGAAGCGTCACTGACGCGGCTCAACATATCCTCCACCAGCGATGAATGCCAGCTGCGCTCCATCAGACCGCGCTTGGCATCTGCGGGTGTCGGTGCGGCCTTGATCAACGCGATGATCTCATCCACGTTGGACAACGCCACCGCCAAACCTTCGAGGACATGGCCGCGCTCGCGCGCCTTGCGCAATTCAAACAAGGTGCGGCGCGTGACCACTTCGCGGCGATGACGCAGGAAGGCGTCGATCACCTGCTTGAGATTGAGCAACTTGGGCTGGCCGTCGATGATCGCAACCATGTTGATGCCGAAGCTGTCCTGCAGCTGGGTATCCTTGTACAGCTTGTTGAGTATCACATCGGCGTTCTCGCCGCGCTTCAACTCGATCACCGCGCGCATACCGGATTTGTCCGATTCGTCGCGTATTTCGGAAATGCCTTCCAGACGCTTCTCGCGCACCAGTTCGCCGACCTTGATCAGCAGATTGGCTTTGTTAACCTGGTAGGGAAGCTCATCGATGATGATGGCCTGGCGCCCGCCCACTTTATCGATATCCTCGAAATGGGTGCGACCGCGCATGATCACCCGGCCGCGCCCGGTGCGATAACCTTCCTTCACACCGGACAGGCCGTAGATGAAACCACCGGTTGGAAAATCGGGTGCGGGTACGTATTCGATCAACTGCTCGATATCCAGATCGGGATTGCTCAGCAGCGCAAGACAGGCATCGACCACTTCGCCCATGTTATGCGGCGGAATATTGGTCGCCATACCCACCGCGATACCGGACGAACCGTTCACCAGCAGGTTGGGGAAGCGCGACGGGAACACCAGCGGTTCGTGCTCGGAGCCGTCGTAGTTCGGCCCGAAATTGACCGTTTCCTTGTCCAGATCGGCCAGCAGCTCGTGGGCAATCTTCGCCATGCGGATTTCGGTGTAACGCATCGCCGCCGCGTTGTCGCCGTCCACTGAACCGAAGTTACCCTGCCCGTCGACCAGCGGATACCTCAGCGAAAAATCCTGTGCCATGCGCACGATGGTGTCGTACACCGCCGTGTCACCGTGCGGATGGTATTTACCGATCACATCGCCGACGATACGCGCCGACTTCTTGTAGGCCTTGTTCCAGTCGTTGGACAGTTCGTGCATTGCGAACAGCACGCGTCTGTGTACCGGTTTCAGGCCATCGCGCACATCTGGCAAAGCGCGGCCGATGATGACGCTCATCGCATAGTCCAGATAGGACTTGCGCATCTCCTCTTCAAGGCTGACGGGGTGTGTTTCTTTGGCGAATTGTTGTTCCATGACTGACCTAGATGATGTTACGAGAACGATCGAACCGGCTTGTTGCTGGCGCAATAATCAAAGCGAACATTTTAGCACAGAGGTGCTACTCTGAGCCATCCGACCGACATGACCTGATATTTGGCTAATGCCATGAGTTTTGTTAGAGTCACAGCCTTATCGATCAATATCACACATCTAAAGGCCATGGCCAACGCAGATCCCATCGAACTGGAAAAATTCTCGCAACTGGCCCACAAATGGTGGGACCCGAACAGCGAATTCAAGCCGCTGCACGACATCAACCCGTTGCGCCTCGGCTACATCGACCGCCACGCGGGCCTGTCCGGCAAAACCGTGCTGGATGTGGGCTGCGGCGGCGGGATTCTGTCGGAGAGCATGGCGGGACTGAATGCTGCTGTCACCGGCATAGACCTGTCCGACAAAGCCCTGCAGGTAGCCAAACTGCATCTGCTGGAAAGCGGCAGGCAGGTTGACTACCGCAAGGTCGCCGTGGAAGAACTGGCGGCTGAACAACCAGCCCGATATGACATGGTCACCTGCCTGGAAATGCTTGAGCACGTGCCCGACCCGCAAAGCGTTATCACGGCCTGCGCCCAACTGGTCAAACCCGGTGGCTGGATATTCTTCTCCACCCTGAATCGCAACCCGAAGTCCTATCTGCTTGCCGTGATTGGCGCGGAATACATATTGAATATGCTGCCGCGCGGCACGCATGATTACGCCAAGTTCATCAAGCCATCCGAACTGGCGCAGTCCTGCCGCAATGCCGGGCTGAACCTGGTCGACCTGATCGGCATGAGCTACAACCCGCTGACCAAAGTGTATTCGCTGGGCAAGGATACCGACGTAAACTATATGATCGCCTGCCGCAAGGACTGATGGTGATCAAAGCAGTCCTGTTCGACCTGGACGGCACCTTCGCCGACACTGCGCCCGACCTCGCCACCGCACTCAATCACACACGCGCAATGCACGACCTGGCACCGCTGCCTTTGGCGGCATTGCGCCCGCAAGCCTCGCATGGTTCGCGCGGCCTGATAAAGACCGGTTTCGGCATCGATCCGGATCACCCAGACTACGACAGTCTGCGCGACATTTTTCTCGACTATTACGCAAACAACATCTGCGTGCATAGCAAACTGTTCGGCAATATGTCAAAGCTGATCGATACACTGGAACAGCGCGGCATCAAGTGGGGTATCGTCACCAACAAACCGCACCGCTATACCGTGCCGCTGATGCAAGCGCTGGGCTATGCCGAGCGCGCCGCCTGCATGGTCAGCGGCGACACCTACGCCCATGCCAAGCCTCATCCGGAACCGCTACTCAAGGCCTGCCAGATCATCGGTGTGGCTGCTGCCGAGTGCCTCTATGTCGGGGATGACCTGCGCGACATGCAAGCCGCAAACTCGGCCGGTATGCACGGCATCATCGCCAATTACGGCTACGTCAGCCACGATGCATCGGTTGAAAACTGGAACGCGCACGGCAGCATCAACAAACCGATGGAACTTCTCGGCCTGATCCCACTCTGAACCTGCTACAATCTGCACCGTAGTTAAGTTGCACAGCATATCGAACCGGGGACGACTTGGCTTCGACGTGGGTTACAAAGCAGCGTAGGGCATACCGAGGACCCGCCACCTCGTAAATCAGCTGGAAAAAACTAGTCGCAAACGACGAAAAGTACGCTTTAGCAGCTTAGTCTGCTAGAC
>DATKVR010000019.1:0-7269 GCA_035529955.1 Gallionella sp. | reverse complement strand
TGGCCGATATTGTCATGCAGGGTAAGAGCGATGGCCTGCCGTTCCTGTTCCTGTATATCGATCAAACGCCGTGACAATTCACGCACCTCATTGAACAGGTGCTTGCGTTCCTCCTCAAGCCGCTTTTGCGCGGTGATGTCGCGCATCGTGGCGACAACTCGGTCGGGCGTTGTCATTCCTGCTTTGAAGATGGGCTGGACATTGATCGAAATCCAAGTCAAATCACCGTTGGGCTTGTGAATTCCCATGATGACATCAGATTGCGGCAACCCACTTTTCAGCGTCATCACGACCGGATGTGTTTCACCGGGAAACGGTGATCCATCCTCATGAATCGAGAACCAGCTAGGGTCAAGCGAGGTTTTGCCACGTAATTGGTCCGAGGTCAGTCCTAATATACGTTCCGCACTCTCATTGAACGCAACGATTGCAGAGTTCTCGTCCTGCAACGTTACGCCTTCTGCCATTGTCGAAATCAGTAAGCCATATTGTTCTTCACTCTCTTGAAAAGCAATTGCTGCCTGCCTGAGCTCGGTGATGTCATATACCGTCCCGATCAATTGAGTACAGTTTCCGCACGTGTCAAACATGGCAGAGACACTGACCATACCAATTTTTTTGCCCACCGGGTATTCGGTGACTTCTTCCCAACTGACAGGCCGCCTGCTTTGAATTGCTTCCCGGTATTTTCCGAGCACGAGCGTGAGCGACGGCTCAGGAATAATGTCCTGGACAAGTCTGCCGGCAATCCGATTCAACGGGATGCCCGTTGCTTCTATGAATCTGCGGTTGACCGAGATAAAGCGAAACTGGTCATTCGGCTCCACGCCAATCGCAAAAATGATTTCCTGGACATTGTCATAAATCAGGGTGAGCTGATTCTCACGGTCTTCCAGTTCCTGCTCGATCAGTTTGCGCTTGTCCATATTCTCGAAGTAGTCCAGCGCATAACTGATATCGGCTGCCATTTCAACCAGGAGGTCCCGCATCGGCTGATCAAAAGCATTTGTGTAGCCGCTATATAAACCGAAAGCGCCGATCACGGCACCATTGCGGTACAACGGCAGCGAGGCGGAAGCCCCCCAGTCGTATTTCGCGGCACGCTCATGCCAGGGCGTCGCAATCGGGTCATGTTGAAAGTCATTGATCCAGAACGGCTGCTTTTCACGGACAGAACGGCAGGTCGGGCCGCCTGCGGTCGGGGAGTTTGGATCGAGCGAGATTCCGATATCATCCAGATACTCGGTTCCGTTGCCGAACGAAGCCACCGGCCTGACGCATTTCCCGATTTCGTCCACCATGCCGATCCAGGCCATTTGCATGCCACCGAAATTGACCGCGTTGCGGCAGATGATGGGGAACAACTCCGCCTCGCTTTTGCTGCGCATGATCGCCTGGTTGCATTCGCTGAGCGCAACATAAATCTGGGTCAATCGCTGTACTTTGGTCTCGGCCTGCTTGCGTTCGGTGATGTCCTCCAGTGTTGCCAGGATGTATTCGACGGATCGATCCGGCCTGCGTTGGCAGGACGCGGTCAGGTGTGCGTAGACGATATCGCCATTTTTATGAAAGTACCTTTTGTCCATCGAGTAATGTTCGATTTCTCCCGATACCAGCCGCCTGAAGAGTGCCATATTGGCCTCAATATCGTCCGGATGGGTCATCTCTGCCCACGTCATCCCGGTCAATTCTTCCTTGGTGTATCCGAACATCTCGCAGAAGCGCGGGTTCACGTTCAGCCAACTTTGCTCTGGCGAGGTGATGGCCATGCCGGTCTGGCCCAGCTCAAAAAAGTTGCGGAAACGCTGCTCGCTCTGGCGCAGGCCGCGAAGGGTTGCAGACAGTTCGCGGGTACGGGCACGCACGCGCCGGCGCAGAGCCCTGTTCCACCCGGCGAGTACAGCCAACATCAAGGCTACAACAAGCAGCACATAGCCACCATAACGCAGCGTCTTCGACCTTTGGATCTGGGCAAATGTCTGGCCCAGCCAGCGGGTCTCGATGGCGGCACGCTCGGCAGGGCTAATGAGTGCGAATCCGGCCTCGACCAGTCGCTTCAGATCGGTCCGCCCCTTGGCCACGGCCCAGTGGAATTGACCGGTATAAAGCGGCGGCGAATAGCGGAACTGGTCAGCCGCACCATCGCGTTCGAATAAATAGAACGCGGGCGGCTTGTCGATGCAAAGCAGGCGAATTTGATGTTTGACCGCGGCCTGTACTACGGCATCGTAGCTCGGGTAGTACCTGAGCATGTTTATGTCATGCCCCTTAAGGTAGTCAACGCAACTATCGCCGTCCTTGACGCCGACGGTAAAACCCTTCAGCGAGGCGGCATCGGTGATGCCGCTGATTCGCTTGTCGAAGAAGATCGGCACCTCGATCTTTGCGTAGGGGCGGGAGAAATCGTAAATCTTCTGGCGTGCGGGGGTTTCAAAGATCGTGTCGATCACATCCGCGTGTCCGCTCTCCATCGTGGCGCGCGCCTTGTCCCACTGCATCGGCTGGAAATCCACCGCGATGCCCGTGCGCTGTTGCCACAGCGTCCAGAGATCCTTCAATATTCCCTGCATCCGACCATCGGGGCCGCGAAAAATATAAGGCGGGTAATCGTCGTCGAGCACCACACGGATCGATTTCGGTTCCGGCGCAGCCTGGCCGGAGCTGCTTGCGGCAGTGACCACCAGCAGCGCAAGCAAGCGAAGCAGCGCGACACGACAGGACTTCGAGTTCATGATTGTGGGAACGTGCATGCTCAATACTGTGCATTGATGGATTCTGAATAATCATGCTTCAACAGTACATCGGAATCACACCGGTAGCAATGCCCGGAACGAAACCTGGCCAGGCAGCAGTGCGCGCGCAGCAACTTGCCGTCCGGAATGCAACCAAGTGATGTGCGGCTACAGATTGAAAGCCGTGAATATTTACTGGCCCAATTTGACCATGAATGTGATTCCGATCAGATTGGCGTTGAGCGATGGCGACTTGCCGACATTGAAGTGCTGGATACCCAGCCGAAAGATATTGTTGCTGGTCTGATATTCCACGCCTGCACCATAGGTCAAACCGGTTGCGAACACACCCCCGGATGAATAGATTGCATCCGGGCCGGCCTTGGCATACAGATTGATGCCGCTATTGCCCAACGGCACAAAGCCGGCCAGGGAAAAATCCGCTTCACCGCTCGCGGCGTATTTGCCGACTCTCCCTATCATGCTGCTTTGCACTTCCCAGCCATAGTATTCGTTGGGCCTGGCCGAGATCATCCCGGAGAAACCGGCTGACATATGGTTTACGCCGTCCGTGCTGGACTTCACCGCACCCAGCGAATAGCCGGCGTAGTCTTCCAGCGCAACCGCGTTCATCGTCATGCCAAGGCTGCAACAAGCCAGTATTAACCGCAGTAAATTTTTCATGATTGCCTTCTTAACGATACAAACGAATGGACAGAGCCGGGTTGCGAACATCGCGGAGCTTGATTATATCCATGGTCTTGGCAATCGAAACCGTAATATTTTTGCCAAGGCCGCTTCAGCCAGCGCTGTCGAACCCGACCGGGATTATCGCGGTTGCGGCCCCTGTGTCACCCGCACCATCTCCTTGGGCCGGACCCATTTGACGAACGCGGATTGGACATCGCCGGCGTTCAGGCGGATATATTGCCGCGCCGCAATCGTCGGTTCATCGAGCGGCAGATCGAGATCCCAGCGTCCGATCAGCCCGCGCGCGATGCTGCCGGTACTCCCCTCTGCCAGCGATATCTGGCGCAGCAGCATCGCCTTGGATCGCTGCAATTCGTCAGCCGTAACCGGGGATTTTTGCATATCCTCCAGTTCGCGGACGATGCTGGCGTGCACCCTGGATACGTTTTTCGGATCGCAGGCATATTCGACGAAATACAGGCCGCGGCTCTTGCCGAATTCGAACGACGAATCCACGGAATAGACCAATCCGGCGTTCTTGCGCAGGTCGCGGCTGAGACGGGTTGAGTAGAACCCGCCGCCCAGCACGTTGTTGCCCAGTCGCAGCGCATAAACATCGGGACTCGAGCGGGTAACACCGACGGTTTCGCCCAGCGTCACTTCGTCCTGGATGCGGCTTGAGTCCGGTACGGTGGTCGTGCTCGGCTGGTTCGGCGGTACTGGCGGGAGCACCGTGTCGGGTTTGGGACCGGCCGCGCGCCAGGCGCCGAAGTACTTCTCAATGACCGTCCTGGCCGTATCGGGGGTAACGTCGCCGACCACCACAATGACGGTCAGGTCGGGACGAAAGGCAAGGCGATAGTAGTCGCGCACCTGATCGAGCGTGAGCTTCGAGACGGTGGCCGGTACCGCATCGCGCAGGGTAGGATCACCCTTGGGGAACAGCGCCATGCGTAATGCCCTTCCGGAAAGGTAATCCGGGCTTTGCAGCCGCCCGGCGACCGTATCGGTGACCTGCTGCCTGACGATCTTGAACGCCGCATTCGGCAGTGCCGGATCCAGCTCGTTGTCGGCCAGCAACTCGACGCCGCGCCCGAAATTTTCCTTCAGCACGCTTAATTGAAAGTCCGTTCCTGCCTGCTCGCTGGCGCCGATCTGATCGAGGGCGCGCTGAAATGCCACGCGGTCGAGATGTTGGCTGCCGTAGGAGAAAAGTTGACCGAGCACCGATGGCAAGCCTTCCTGTCCCTTGGGAACTTCGAGTTCGGCCCGGTTCCGGATATGGCCCGAGACGGTCACGGTGTTGCTGACATTTTCCGGTTGCACGATCAGGGTGATGCCGTTGGGCAACTGGCTGACCGTCGGATGTACCGAGGAAGGCGGTACGCTCAACCGTTCCAGCGCTGCACTGGCCCAGCCGGGCAGCGGTGTCGGCTTGGCCTGGCCGAGCGCGATGCTTTCCTGCCCGCCGAAGCCGCTGGCCGAGACGGGTTTGCCGGATCCCCGCGGTGTCAGCACCGCGACGATGGCATGGTCGAGATCGAGATAGCGTCGCGCCACCCGGTTCACGTCCGCCGGAGTGACCTTTTCGATGCGCGCGAGATCCTCTTCCGGGGAATTCAGGCCGTCCACCGCGACGGCTTCAGCCCAGACCGATGCCAAGCCCTGGATGGAGTTCTTTTCGAATTCCGCGGCACTGCGTTCCTGCAACTTGGCGGCCGCAACCAGGTCGGCCGGCACGCCGTTTTTGGCGATTCCGGCAAGTATGGCACGCACTTCGCGTTCCAGCTTCGCCGCATCTCCGCCGGAAGGAAACGTCACTTCGGCCATGGCGATTCCGGCCTTGGGCAGCGGATCGAAGGAAAATCCCGCAGACAGCGCCTTGCCCTGGGGGACCAGGTCATATAGCGCACCCCGTTCGCTGCTCAGCACATCGGAAAGAACTTCAAGCGCCGGGTAGTCCGGGCTGTCCATGCCCGGCATGCGGATCGCGATCGCTTCCATGCCGAAGGGCAGGTCGCTGTTGAGCGTGAATGACTCGGGCTTGACCGGCGAAAAGTGCAAGGGCACGCGCGCCGGCAAAGTCCTGGCGGGGATGCTGCCAAACAGTTTACGGATCTTGGCCAGTGTTGCGGCCGGATCGAGATCGCCCGCGACCACCAGAATCGCATTGTTGGGCGCGTACCATTTGTCGTGGAACGACTTCAGCATCGCGGCCGTGGTCTTGTCGAACGAGGGCTTGGTGCCCAGGCCGTCATGCGCGTAGCTGGTTCCGGCGAACATTGCGGCGCGCAGCCTGGTAAACAGAATGTATTCCGGATTGGACAAATCCTGCGCCACCTCCTGCTCGATGGCACCGCGCTCCTGGTCCCAGTCCTTCTGGTTATCCAGCACGCCGCGCATGCGCAGCGACTCCACGTGCAGGGCGACGTCAAGATCCTCGGAGGGCACCGTATAGTAGTACTGCGTGACCGTCTGGCCGGTTTGCGCATTGAAGCTTCCGCCCATCAGGCTGCCGATGTTGGCCAGCTGGTCGGCGGACAGGCCGGGACTGCCGCGAAACATCATGTGTTCCTGGGCATGGGCCGTGCCGGGGAATCCCGGCGGGGTTTCGTCGGCGCCGACCTGGTAGCTGATCGAGGTCGACACGACCGGAGCCAGCGTGTTGCGGACCAGAATAACGCGCAGCCCGTTAGCCAGGGTCGCGCGAACCACATCGCCCGAACCCGGCGAGGCGGCCGCCAACGCATCCGGGACAGCCCATCCCATGAACAGGCTGCAAAGCAAAACGAAGGCCATTCGACGGATGCCCCGTGTAATGGCCGTGTGGTGGATGGTGTTATGCATGACTGTTTCCATATCCCTCTTCTCTATCTTCTCTATAGCTTTTGAATTGACAATTTAACAGCCACCCGTCAACAGCTTGATGACAGCCTGGGGAGCCGCTCGTATTTGACCCGTTATGTATTCGACTAGCGCAACAACCCGCCAGCTTGGTTGCTTTTATCACTGCGTAGTTCAATCAATTCTTCACAGGCTGTCTTGCCGCGGTCGATTTCCCCACCGGAAACCGGCAAGCACCGCTTTTCTTCATTAGCCCGAATGTTAGCCCATAACCATCAAGTCGTTGCTGTAAATCAGGCGCCGGTCAACGGGCATATTCGTCAGATTCCGCCAGTTCGTTAGCGGACAGCAGCTGTGCCAGCTCATTCAGGATGGGAAATCAACCCGGGCCCGGCAATCAATACATGCGGTGCCGGAACAGCCATCCGGCGATGCTGAGCGCGACCACGCCGATCAGTGCCATCGGCCAGAGCTGCGGGATCAGCAGGTGGAATGGCGTGCCTTCCAGGAACACACCGCGCAGCACCACCAGAAAATAGCGCAGCGGATCGAGCAGCGTGATGTCCTGCACCAGTTGCGGCATGTTGCGGATCGGCGTGGCGAAACCGGACAGGATGATCGCCGGCACCATGAAGATGAACGCGCCCAGCAAACCCTGCTGCTGGGTGGCCGCGAACGAAGAGATCATCAATCCCACCCCGACGCCCGACAGCAGGAACAGCACGATCCCGGTATACAGCGTAAACAGGCTGCCGAGCAGCGGCACCTTGAACCAGAATACCGCAGCCAACACGATCACGCTGGCTTCCGCAAGGCCTATGATGAAACCGGGCAGGGTTTTCCCGACCAGGATTTCCGCGGGGCGCAGCGGCGTGACCAGCAGCTGGTCGAAGGTACCCTGCTCGCGTTCGCGCGCAACGGAAAGTGCGGTGACCAGCATCGTGACCAGCAGTGTCAGTATCCCGACGATACCGGGCACGAAGAACCAGCGGCTCTCCAGATT
>DATKVR010000018.1:0-56065 GCA_035529955.1 Gallionella sp. | reverse complement strand
GCAAGCACCTGATAGATATTTATCCAGCTGTGTGAAAACGCATGGGCGCTCCCGGCCAGATAGGCTTCCCAGATGCGAACCCGCCGCTCATCCGCGATGGCAATCGCGCGGTCGCGGTTCGATTCCAGGCGGTCGGCCCATTCGTGGCAGGTGCGCGCGTAATGACGGCGCAGCGATTCGACATCGCTCACCTCCAGTCCCGCTGCCGACATTTCCCTTAACGCCAGGCTCAGGTGCGGCAACTCGCCTTCCGGAAACACGTAGTTGGCGATGAATTCCCCTGCACCGGCGCCCACCTCACCGCTTTTCACATCGCTGGTGGTGATGCCGTGGTTCAATACCAGACCCTCGTCGGCCAGCAGCGAGGCTATCTTGCCAAAATATCTGGGGAGGTTCTTCAGGCCCACATGCTCGAACATGCCGACGCTCGCGATCTTGTCAAACGCCCCGCTGTCCGGCAGGTCGCGGTAATCGCGCAACTCCACCGTACAACGTCCTTCCAGGCCTTCAGCCTGGATAAGTTTTCGTGCATGGTCGAACTGATTTTTCGATAGCGTGATTCCGGTGGCAACGGCGCCGTATTTTTTTGCCGCGCGCAGGATCAATGCCCCCCAGCCGCAGCCGATATCGAGAAAACGTTCGCCGGGCTTGAGCATCAGCTTGTTCAGGATGTGGTCCAGCTTCTGTTCCTGCGCGGTTTCCAGCGAGTCTTTCTCATGCCGGTAATAGGCGCATGAATAAACCATGTTCCGGTCCAGGAACATGGAATAGAACTCGTTCGAGACGTCGTAGTGGTATTCGATGGCCTCGCGATCCCGCCGGTGACTGTGGCGCGTGAAGAAATGAAACCGGGCGGGTTTGATGGGGGAGACGCTGCTGACGAGATTTTCCGCGATCCGGAATATCTCGTGTATCGATCCCTCGACGCGTATGCGGCCCTCCACGAATGCCACGGCCAGCTTGTTGAGGTCGGGCGGCATGAAATAGCGCAGTGCCGACAGCGTCGGGATGTGGAGGGTGACGGTGGGTTCGGAAGAGAGGTTGAACTCGCGCCCGTTCCATAACACGACCCGCAACGGTATGTTCACGCCGGGGGGGATGCGTCTGAACAATTTTTCAAGGCGGTATTCAATAAACATTGCGGTCTCTCCCATTGGTTTTCGGTGCGGCTGCACGACTGGTGCTGCCAAACAGATGGTCCAGGAATTCGCTGGTCACGCCGTAGTAACCCGGTTGATCGATGCGGTGGTGATGCAGCGCATGCCAGTGTTTGCGCCGCTTGAGCCAGGCAATGTCGGCGTGCCAGTGATGGACGGCGTGGTGGGTGATGGTGTAAGCCAGATAGCCCGTCAGCACGCCAAGCGACAGCCCGCAGGCGCGCCACAGATCCGTCGCCAGCAGCGCGGGAAGGAACACCAGTACCGCGATCAGCGCCGCGCTCAGGATGGTCGGGGTGAAGATGATCGCCCTGGGCCGCCGGTGGTGTTCCTCATGCCAGCGGCGAAAAGGCTGCACTTTGTGCAGCACGAAACGGTGCAGCGCGTATTCGATGGCAGGCCAGCTCACCAGGCCCGCCATCGCGAATGACATGATCGCAACCCGCTGCCCGCGCGGGCCATACACCAGCAGGAATGCTGCCAACGCCGCCACCATGATGCAATAGAGCGTCAGGTCAGCGCGGTACGCCGCCTTGCTGTGTTCCAGTGTGAAGATTTGCATACATCTCCTCTTGAGTCTGTCAGTGCCGGCATTTCCCCAATCGCCGGTATTGCCCCATGATCATCAATTCTTCCAAAACAGGATTTTCGGATTTTTTCTGGATGTAGCCTGGGTTTCGCCGCTGGGAACACCGACGACGATCGGCGCGATCGCGGAATACTCGTCAGGGATGCCGAGTTCCGCTTTCACCTTGTGGATATTCAGGGCTGCAACGGCAGATCCTATGACACAACTGCCCAGCCCGATGGCGCTCGCAACGAGCATCAGATTTTCCGCCGCCAGCCAGCAGTCGGCGGCTACGAACTGGCTGGACGACTTGGCGCAGATGATGATCAGCGTATCGGCGCCATGGAAGATATTGAAATCCGGCCGGGTGAAATGATCGAACGAGTGGCTGACCCCGTGAGAATTGCGGTGGCGCACCTCTTCGACGAAGATCGGCTTGGCCTGATCGGACAAGCGCTGCAACAGCGCATGGTCCTGCACGACGACGAATGCCCATGGTTCTTCGTGCATGGCTGTCGGAGCCCGCACGGCGGCTTCCAGTAATGTATTGATGGTGTCGCGGTCAAGTTCATCGGGCGCATAAGACCTCACCGAATGGCGCGCAAGTATGGCCTCGAATACGTTCTTTTTAAGCGGTTTCCTGATGGCAGCCAGAGTCATGATTTATAATTTCATGAAGCACAAAAATTCACACTAACTCAATATATCTCGGGGTGTAATCAGTACCAATACGTATGCGTTTTATGTGTTTTTCATGGTATGCGATGCGCTTCAAACGCATCGGCGATGCGGGCAAGTTCCAGCAGATTGGTTGCGCCGGTCTTGTGCATGACATGGGTGCGGTGGATTTCGACGGTCCGGTAGCTGATGCCGAGGCGCTGCCCGATTTCCTTGTTGGTATGCCCAGCAACGGCCAGCTTCATGACTTCGTGTTCGCGTTCGGTCAGCGCTGCCAGCCGCAGGGCAATGGACTGAATTTCCTCACCCTGCGTAAGCGCCTTTTGCACGCAGTCCAGCAATACCGTCCGGTCCACCGGTTTGGTAAGAAAATCGATCGCACCTGTCTTGATGGTGCGCACCGTCACCGGGATGGTGCCCTTCCCGGAAAGGAAGATCACCGGCAATGGCACTTTTCGTCTCAGCAACTCTTGCTGCAACGCCGGCCCGTCCATGCCGGGCATGTCCACGTCGAGAATGATGCATCCCAGTGTGGCGGGCGTGCAGACATCGAGAAATTCCGCTGCAGTCTGAAATACTGCAGCGGTATAGCCGGCGGCTTCCAGCAGCATGGATAGCGCATCCCGCACTGCCTCGTCATCATCTATGACAAATACCACGTTAGCGTCGCTCATATTGCAAAGGGCAGGGTAAAGTGGAAAATGGCACCGTGACCTTGTTGCGGCTCTAACCAGAGCTGGCCGCCATTCATCTCGATCAGCGAACGACTGACGGCAAGCCCCATGCCCATACCCTTGCTCTTGGTGGTAAAGAAGGGTTCGAACAGATGCTGCAAATCCACTTTATCGATGCCCGGTCCGTTGTCCTGTATCGTCACCTGGGCAAAGCCCTTATTTTTGGCCGAACTCAAGGTCACGGTGAGGGAAGGCGACGGCACGCCGGCTTGCTGCATGGCCTCGATGCCGTTGTGGAGCAGATTGAGCAGCACCTTGTGCACGTGCATGCGGTTGCCCCACACCTGCGGAAGACCCGCTTCCAGATGGAGCATGTAATGGAACTTCAACTCATGTTCCGACCTTGCCGTATCCAGGACGCCAAGGATTTCCTGATTGAGGTCAAATGCTTCGACGGGGAATTCCTTGATGCTCAGGAATTCGAGCAATTCGCGGATGGATTTCCCGGCGCGTTGGGCCTGCTGCTCGCTTGCCATGACGGCTTTGCGGATCTTGACGAGGTCGGGCTTTTCGGTTTGCAGCAGCATGCGCGCGGCTCCGCTGTATGAGGAGATGGCCAGCAGCGGCTGGTTCAATTCATGCGCGATGGCCGCGGCGGTCTGAGCGGCGACTTGAAGGTTGAGCAGATTATTCATTTCATTGCGGTACTCCAGAAGCCTTCTTTCCAGTTGTTTGCGTTCGGTGATGTCCAGTATCGTTGACCGGCTCATCACGTAATGACCGCCGGGACCATAAATGGCTGTCGCACTTGCCAGTCCGGTAAATGTCGTGCCATCCTTGCGCACCATTTCCAGTTCCAGGTCTTGGATAAATCCCCGCTTAATGAATAGAGGGTAACTTTTCCAGAAATTTTCCATGCTGGCCGGTGTTAATATATCCGCCGCCGTTGTTTTCCCGATCACTTCGTCCCTCGTATAACCAAGCCAGGCAAGTTCGGTATCGTTGATCTGGCGGATGATGCCGTCCTTGTCCAGCGAGTGGTAGCCGCAGGGGGAGTGATTGTAAAGGTCTGCGATTTCCTCGGAAGATTTTCTCAGCGCATCCTCGGCCAGCTTGCGCCTGGAGATGTCCACCACGACAGCCAGCCCGCCTATAACATGTCCTTCGGCATCGCTCAGCCGTGAGGCGCTGATGCTGACCCATACGGCCATGCCGTTCTTGCGGATGTAGCGTTTCTCGAATGAGAGCGGCTGGCCGTCCTGCATCATCTGCTTGTAGACACTGATGCTGTTCTGCATGTCTTCGGGATGAGTGAGATCCTGCCATTGCTTGTCCAGCAGTTCTTTGCGCGTATAACCGCTGATATCGCAGAAACGGTCGTTTACGAACGTAATGTGGCCGGCCAGGTCTGTCCGCACAATGCCGACGACGACCTGATCGACGATGGCTCGGAGTCTCTCCTCGCTTTCACGCAGGAGCAGCTCGTTTTGCTTGCGCTCGGTGATATCGGTAAGGATGATGCGAACGTGCAAAGCACCGTCCGCCATTTCCTTTCGCAGACAGTCCAACTGGGCGTCAAAGCTGCTGCCGTCACTTCGCTGCATGGCCAGTTCACAGCTCTCCTTATTGCCGTGCCGCAAAACATTTATAAACAACCGTTGCCAGCGGTCGCTGCCGCCGGAGGCGACGTAGGCGGAAAAACGGCGCTGAACAAGCCGCTGCCGTTCCTCTCCGAGCAGCGCTGCGCAGGTAAGGTTGATTTCGGCGATCATGCCGGTATCGGTGAGCGTGAGATAGCCGACCGGAGCAAGTTCATAAAGATCAACATAGCGATCGCGCGATTCTTCCAGCGTGAGTTGCATCCGCCGCAACTCTTCGTTCTGCATTTCCAGTTCGATCTGGTGTACCTGGAGTTCGTGCAGCATCACCTCTGCAGACAGGGCAAGAGCTTCCGGCGGCTGCGCGCCGGCAAGTCTGGCCTCGGCTTCGGCCCGCAACGTGGAATTTTCATCAGGTCTTTTGCTCATGCCGTACCCTCTATCATCCGGCAGGATGATTTGTGCACTTTCCCTGCCCCAGGCTTGCGTTCCAGCTTATGCATACTACTCCATCCGGAATGATGGTACTTGGGAACAAATCCCCGCAAGCTGATGTCTCTGTTTAATCGGTGGCCGTGTCCGTAGCAACAAATTTTAGTTGATTCATGAGATTGAATTTTATCGGATAGTCAAACCCGCCGAAAACGGATTGGTGTTGATAAGTGCGCGCACGTATAGTTTTCACTGTAATGCTAACGTAACTTGGCCCGTACATAATAAAGTTGTTATGACCCTCTTCTTTTCGGCCTTTTTCAAGGAGCATGGAATGAAACAAACACCAAATGCAAGGAGAGCGAAATGAACCCGCCTGGCAAGAATAATTCCGCAAGTGAAATTCATTCGCCGTTCCGCACCGAATGGCAAGAGCCTCCAGCGCTGACTCTGGATGAACGCGGCATGATCTGTGATTGCAGCAAGGCCGGGGAAAGGCTCTTTGGCTATCCCAGACGGGAGATGGTCTGGCAGCATGTATCCAAGTTGTTGCCGGAACTATCGGAAATCCAGCTGGTAAAGAATGGGCAATTCAACCCGCAGCTCGGTTTTCTTTGCCATTGCGGACACCATTTCCGGACAAGAAACCGGCTGGGCGGCGTCTTTCTGAGTGAACTGCATTTCGTTCTTCTGAATGATGCAGACAAACATTCTATAAGGATGATAGTGCAGCCTCATGAGGGAACAAGATCATAACCACATCCTATGTGGCCATACTGTTTGGGCAGTTGAGAGGCATTTTTCAGAATCGGAATTGAAGGAGGCGATCGTGTCTCGCACATTTGCACGGCTCGCACGGTTGATCAGGGACTATCGCTATTACCGCAGGCAAGGCTTGAATTCCAAGGCAGCCTGGCATTTTGCCGGCATGACACTGCCATAAATCGGCAGAATTTATTCCCATAAACTTGCCGCCTATTCTCCAAGGTGGGGAGATTGATGCGATGCCCAACAGCCATAAAGCCATCAAATTTAACTGATCACGGGAAACATGACCATTCGGTAATGGAGGGAAAACGACATGGCTGGCAATGGGATATCAACCGGGATCGCGAGCGACACACATCAATTGATGCAGGACATCAGGGACGGATTGCTGCGTCTCAAACAATCGCCAACTGATCCTGCCCTGGCCAACAGCATTCCCGGTACCGCACGCGCCATTATAAACATGGCCGATCTTGATAAGTATAAGCATGCCGTTACATTCTTGTCCGCCCTTGAAGAGGTGCTCAGCAGGGTGCGCAATGGCGAATTGCAACCAAAAACGGATCTGATCGCGCTGTTGCTGATCTGTTGCGACCATGCTTCCAGAATATCAAGTGAACTTGCCCAAAGAGACGATATCTATCTTGGGGACTTGAAAAGGAGTCACGGGCTGGTTCGCCAGTTGCACACCTATCAGCGTAACAGGTTTGAACACACTGCCGCTGCCTGAAGAAATCTGTCACAAATTTGCGGGAGGAAATGTCATGAGGCCGAAAACTTGGCCGACCAGCGGAAACCGATCTTGTTCTCATGACAATATTGCACGTCATTATATCGGAAGCGGCAGGACAATTCCGGACAGGGAGTGCACAAGAAACCTGAACACGGTTGTCTGAATCGATTTGCATAGGTTTGAAGCATGAAACAAATAGAGTATTTGCATCAGAGGGCCAGTAAATGAAATTCCGCTCTTATGTAGTTGGGGCGCTGATGTGTAGCGTATTTGTTGCATACTTCGCTTATGCGGACGGATACCGGGTCGCGCGTATTGTTTCGCCCAAGCCTGATGCGACCGTGCACAATAACAGCGGCAACCTCGTCGTCACGGTTGCAACCTCGCCGCCGCTGCATGCCGGTGACCGTATTACTCTTTTGCTGGACGGCAGGACTGTGTCGAGCGGATATGGGCAGCGCTTCCAGTTGCAGGGCATCAATCGCGGCAGCCATACGCTGCGTGTGCACGTGAACGCGCCAGACGGCAAGGTTCTCGCCGTTTCAGCACCGGTCACATTCCACATGTGGCAAGCATCGCGTCTTTTCCGAAATCGCGCGAACTGAATTGCGCTGAAGGGGGCATACGGACTGGCATCGAGAGTCAGGCAAGCTTCGGAAAGCAATGCCAATCAACATGGCGATAAGATTCCTCGGTCAAACACAACCGTGTAAGCTGTTTGTTCTGATTAAAATGAAATAACAGGAAATGCGAAAGCAGACTTGACGTAAAAACTGCGCTGACTTGCGGTTTGACATGGGGATTCAGGTTTTCGCACTGACCAGATCATGCATTTGGCGCTTCGACCGGCGAGCGTACGTTGATCGGCCAGTTCTATCGGGGTTATAGTATGAGCCCCGCCGGAAGTATCATTAAGCATCATTGGCCTGATCCGGACATTTTTCGACAGTTTGGTCGGGGGCGCGGTGTTCGCATGGCTACACAAGGTCATTGCGGGATGGAGCCGGGATATAAATTGAATGAACCAACTCATTGGAGAACATAGTCATGACCTACAAGACCATCCTCGTTCACATTGACGCCGGAAAACAGTGCGCTTCACGCATCGGGATCGCAATCCGACTTGCACAGCAATTCGATGCGTCTCTGATCGGGCTGAACGCGCTGTCCAGAATCGATCTTCCGGGGTACGTGCTGGAGGGGGTAGGCGGCTTATCGATCGAGGAATTCCGCAAACGCTATGTCGACGAGCAGGTAAAAAATGGAAAAACAACCTTCAGCAAGGCGCTTGCCGCTTCCGGATTTGCCAAGTCGGAGTGGCGCACGTCCGATCTGGATGCCGTGGATGCCGTCACGATGCACGGGCGTTATGCCGATCTGATCGTTATTGGTCAGCCCTGGGCGGCGGATAATTCGGCAGTCAACAACAGCTTTGCCAATCAAGTCATGCTCGAAGCCGGCCGTCCGGTACTGATGATTCCTCACTCCGGCAATTTTTCAACCATAGGCAAGCGCATCATTGTCGGCTGGAATGCAAGCCGCGAAGCAACGCGCGCGGTTACCGATGCAATTCCATTCCTGCAGCAGGCTGAAGTGGTTCAGGTCATGGTAATCAATCCAAAAGCCGGCGAACACGGCGCGATGCCCGGCAATGACATCGCGCTGTTCCTTGCACGGCACGGGGTTGAGGTCGAGGTGCACGTGGACAAAGCGAGTGAAATCGACATCGGCAACGAGATGCTGTCGCGCGCCTCGGATTTTGGTGCGGATATGATCGTGATGGGCGGATACGGACATTCAAGGTTCAGGGAAAGCCTGATGGGTGGCGCCACCCGCACGCTGATCGATTCGATGACCGTGCCGGTGCTGTTGTCGCATTAAGGAGCGTGTCATTTTCGCGTGCATGAAAAGCAAGAATAGGCAGAAATGAACGCCATTAAGTTATCCTGGAAAGACAGTATCTACCTGCAACGTGAGCAACTGGCGCTTTTGTTGCGCGAACCGATCGTTCGATTGGCCGAAAAATGCGCACCGGTGTGGGGTGATCGCGAACAGCTGAATGCAGTTCTGCTTGGCGGCTTCGCCACTATCCCGCACTGTACTTATCTGTATTGCGTGGGTACGGACGGAGTCCAGATCTGCGACAACATAGAGCGTGACGGGCGTCTGCCCGAACACTTCGGGCGCGACCGCTCACAGCGACCCTACATGAAGGAGGCGGTTCCGAGCTGGGGTTTTTTGTTGTCGGACGCTTATATCAGCCTGATGTATAGCAGGCCGTCGCTTACCGCCCTGCAGGTTGTAGGCAAGGATGCACAAGTATTGGGATATCTTGGTGCCGATTTTGACCTGCGCAATCTGCCGGTGACCGCGGAGCTCTACGAAGAACCGGCCGCGTGGCGGCAGGTGAAGGGCGATCCGTCGATTCGGAACGCAGTCATGTATCAATGCCGTGCCGAAAGCCAGATGGACAGGCATCTGGAGCAGACGCTGTCGATACTGGAGGAACTGCTGACCAATCGGGGCGTGTTCCAGTGCTCGATCCATTTTTCGAGCAGTCAGGCGACGATTTGGACAGTGGATGATCCGTACCGCTATCGCATGCTGGATGATGAGGCGCTGAGCGATCCGGATATCTGTCTTGTTTTTCCGCCCCAATCTTACCCGCCCGATGCGGTAATCCCCGCGCAAGACATAGCCCGTATACTGGCAACACTGCGCGAAATGCGCATGACCGACGAGAACATCTATTTGCGCGTGTCTTCCATCAATCTCTTCAACGGCATGATCAGCCTTACTTTCTCATGCGACGGTACCCACTATATGAGTTACGAGGAATTTCTTGGCAACAGCACGCAATCCTGGTTTTGACGTGCTGCGGACTCCGCAGCGCTGAAATTTTCTGACGGTATATGCGCGCCCCGCCGCAACAGTTCCTCTCATTCATTGTCATTCTGGAGTTGTCTTGTTCAAGTTCATAGGCTTCATTGCAGGTTATTATTTTTTCGGATTTTTCGGTGCGCTGTTCGGGCTGTTCGCGGGATCATTCATTGACCGCATGCTGGCGTATGGCCCGGGCGGGATAAACCCGTTGCAAAACGCGCTGCGCCAGGCGGTGTTCCTCGAGACGGTGTTCATCTCGATGGGCAAGCTGGCCAAGGCCGACGGGCATGTCTCTCAGGACGAGATCGACCATGTCGAGCAGTTCATGCAAAAACTGGGCATGACCGAGACTCATCGACTGCAGGCAATCGCGTTGTTCAAGCAGGGTGCCGATCCTGGTTTCGATATCGGCCCGGCCTACCAGAAATTCATGGCCGTTTGCGGGCACACCCGGCACCTGAAACAGGTGTTGCTGGTCTACCTGATCGTGATGGCGCTGGCCGACGGACATATGCACCCGGCGGAGGAGGCGTTGCTTTCCGGCATCGCCGGCCGGCTAGGTTATGACCATGCCGAGTTCAGGCAGCTGCTGGACATGGTGCAGAATCAATCCCATTTTGCCGCCGGGCAGACCGGCTCGGCTTCGGCACTGGATAATGCATACAAGGCGTTGGGCGTAACCAAGGATAGTAGCGATGTGGAGATCAAACGCGCTTACCGCAAGCTGATGAGCCAATACCATCCGGACAAGCTGATCGGGCAGGGCTTGCCGGAAGACATGATTGCGATGGCGACCGAGCAGGCAAAGGAGATCCAGTTGGCCCACGACCTGATCAAGCAGCACAGAAATATTTGATGAAAATATTTCTGGTTCGCCACGGCGAGAGTGAAGGAAACGTCATTCACGAGATCAACGATAACCCCCGGCGCATGGTCAACCTGACCGCGAAGGGCAGGGCGCAGGCCGAGGCCGCTGCGGAAGGTTTTCGGACGGTGCATTTCACCCATGCCTATGCTTCCGAGTTTCCGCGCGCCCGGCAAACGGCGGCTATTCTGCTGCGCAATCATCCGCTTGATTTGCACATTGATGCCCGCCTTAACGAGCGACGTTCCGGCATGGATGGATTGCCGGTGGTGGTGTTCAGCGAGCTGGTGCGAGACGATCCGTTGCGCACCAAACCTGAACGGGGGGAGACCTTTCTGGAGCAGATGGAACGGCTGCGCAGCTTTCTAGATGAAATTTCCGCGCGCCATCCTGATGGAACGGCCCTGGCTGTGTCGCACGAGAACCCGATTGTTGCAGCGCTGGCTTTGCTTGCGGATGACCCGGAGCAGGTGGTACGAGAAAGTGTGGCCAATTGCGGATGGGTGGAACTGGAATGGCCTTGTCTGCAGCCGGTTCCTGTCATCCGGCAATCAAGTTAATTCAGCCCGCGGTTCGGGCGCAAAGCGCACACCGGTTTTTGACGGCAAAAAAAAGACACCCTGCGGTGTCTTTTTTCAGATGCCGGACTGTCGTTACTCGATCTTGGCTTTGCTGCGCAGATCGGCAACATAGTCCTTGATGGACTGTTGCTGCAAACGCTGCGTGAGTTGCGGTTTGAGTTCCTCGAATGTGGGCACTTTCAGCGCGCGCACGTCATCGAGCTTGATGATGTGCCAGCCGAATTGTGTTTGCACCGGTACCTTGGTGTATTGGCCCTTCTTCAGGCCGACCAGCGCCTTGGCAAAAGACGGCACGAAGTTGCTGGGCACCGCCCATTCAAGCTCGCCACCGTTTGCAGCAGAACCGGCATCCTTGGATTTCTCTTTTGCGATTTTGGCGAAATTACCTTTTTTGCCGAGTTGCGCGATGATGGCCTTGGCTTCGGCTTCGGTATTGACCAGGATGTGGCTGGCCTTGTACTGCTTGGTGCCGATATGGGCTTTAAGCTTGTCATATTCCTGCTGCAGCTGTTGATCGGTGATCGGGTGTTTCTTCGCGTAGTCCTGCACGAATGCGCTGGCCAGCACGGATTCTTTCGCCAGTTCGAGCTGTTGTGCGACTTCGGGATCCTTGTTGATTCCGGCTTTATCTGCAGCCTGAGCCAGCACTTCCAGATTGATCATGTCGTCAAGCACTGCTTTTTGCAGTGCCGGAGTATCAGGTTGACCTTGTGCAGTTGCGATCTTGACTCGCATATCGACTCGCGCCTGCGGAATGGCAACACCATTCACCGTGGCGGCTGGTTTGTCATCGGCAAATGCCGGGTTCACCAGCAGTGCGCTTAATATTGCCAGTGCTGCGTATGTTCCAGTTTTAAACATGCTGAGTCCTTTTCAAAAAAAGTATAAATTGACAGTTAAATCTCGTCGGGCGTATACGCTTGTATGGTGAGCGCGTGTATTTCGCGCTTCATCAACTCTCCCAGTGCGGAATATATCATACGGTGACGCGCAACCGTATTTTTGCCGGAAAACCGCGATGAGACGATGCGCAGCACATAATGTCCGCCCCCGTCGCGTGCGCCGGCATGTCCGGCGTGCTTGTGGCTTTCGTCAATGATCTCGATCTGCACCGGTTCAAGCGAGGCAAGACGGGAACGCATTTGCGTTTCGCGGCCATCATGAGTGGAAGGTGTCATTGGGGGAAAGTCTTCCTGAATGGCTGGACACGAACCTGTGCGTATACTCCCGCCGCCACGTACGGGTCGGTGTTAGCCCACCCCTGCGCGGCAGCCAGCGAGGAAAATTCGGCCACGATCAGGCTGCCGCTGTATCCCGCGGCGCCCGGCTCCACGGCATCCACCGCAGGGAAAGGTCCGGCCAGCAACAGGCGGCCCTGGCTTTGCAGTTCCTGCAGGCGCGCGACATGCGCGGGCCTTGCCGTGATGCGCTTGTCCAGACTGTTCGGCACGTCATTTCCGATGATTGCGTACCACATTTATCGATTCTCCATCAGTTGTTTTCCTTTTTTTCATCGATATATTTTGACAGCCAGGCGCCTTGCGCCAGGATGAATACCAGCATCAACCCGGTAAAGCCGAACAGCTTGAAGTTCACCCAGCTGTCCGTTGAAAAATTATAAGCCACATACAGATTGATAAAGCCGAGTGCCGCAAAGAACACGCTCCAAACCAGATTGAGGCGATTCCAGACATGCACGGGCAGCGCAATTTTTTCATGGAGCAATGTGCGCATCAGATTCTTGTGGAAAAATAGATTCGAAAACATCAGGATGACCGAAAAAATCCAGTAAAGCGCGGTAGGTTTCAGCTTGATGTAACTTTCATTGTGCAGCATCAGGGTTGCGCCGCCGAACACACTGACGATGCCAAAGGTCACCCATAGCATCATGTCGACCTTGCCATGCCGGTATTTGGTCCAGATGATCTGGACGACAGTAGCGGCAATTGCCACCGCGGTGGCGACAAATATCCCCTGGAACTTGAAAGCGACAAAGAACAGAAGGACGGGAAATAGATCGAATAACAGTTTCATTGTGGCAACCGGGACGGGTTAGTTTGTTTCCAGCACGAGCGAAGCGGAATTGATGCAATAGCGCAATCCGGTGGGTTTCGGACCATCGGGGAATATATGCCCAAGGTGTGCGCCGCATTGTGTGCAGCATACCTCAACACGTTTCATGCCGTGGCTGGTATCGGTTTTTGACACAACATTTTCGGGCTTGTAGGGTTGCCAAAAGCTCGGCCATCCGCTTCCCGATTCGAATTTTGTTGCGGAATCAAACAAGGCGCTGTTGCAGCATGCACAACGGTAAGTTCCCGCATCATGGCAATCCCAATATGTGCCCGTGAACGGCGGTTCCGTGCCGCATTGGCGGCACACCCGGTACTGCTCGGGCGTGAGTTCTTTGCGCCATTCGGCATCGGATTTTTCGACTGGTTTATCCATAAATTGTTTACAGCACTTCTCCGGCGTAATCCGCCAGCCTTGAACGTTCGCCACGCATCAGTGTAACGTGCCCGCCGTGTGGCCAGCCTTTGAAACGGTCCACCACGTAGGTCAGGCCGGAACTGCCTTCGGTGAGATAGGGAGTATCGATCTGGGCGATATTACCCATGCATACCACCTTGGTACCGGGGCCCGCGCGGGTGACCAGCGTCTTCATTTGTTTGGGCGTCAGGTTTTGCGCCTCGTCTATGATTACATATTTATTGAGAAAGGTGCGGCCGCGCATGAAATTGAGCGACTTGACCTTGACACGGGAGCGGATCAAATCGCGCGTGGCGGCGCGGCCCCAGTCACCGCCTTCCTCGTCGGATTTGTTCAGCACATCGAGATTGTCCTCCAGCGCGCCCATCCATGGCGTCATTTTTTCTTCCTCGGTGCCGGGCAGGAAGCCAATGTCTTCGCCGACCGGAACCGTGACGCGGGTGATGATTATCTCTGAATAAAGCTTGGCTTCCAGCGTCTGCAGCAGGCCGGCGGCGAGGGTCAGCAGGGTTTTTCCTGTTCCAGCCTGACCCAGAAGGGTGACAAAATCAATTTCCGGGTTCATCAGCAGATTGAGCACGAAATTCTGTTCACGATTACGCGCGGTGATCCCCCACACATTGTTCTTGCTGTGAGTGTAATCGGTCAGGGTGCACAGTTGGGCGGTCAGTTCGTTCTGCTCCAGCACGATGGCATAGAAAGGTGTTGCCCCGTTTTCCAGATAGACAAACTGGTTGACAAAAAATGCCGCGCACAGCGGGCCGTATATCTGGTAATAGGTGCGGCCGTCTTTCTGCCACGACTTCATGTCCTTGCTGTGCCGGTCCCAGAAATCGTCTGGCAGCGGCAGCACACCGGTATAGAGCAGGTCGCTGTCTTCCAGCACCTTGTCGTTGAAATAGTCCTGCGCTTCCAGCCCCAGCGCGCGCGCCTTGATGCGCATGTTGATGTCCTTGCTGACCAGGATCACCGGACGCTCGGGTTGCTCCTTCTGCAATCCGATGACGACGCCGAGAATTGCGTTGTCCGCTTTGCCCAGCTCCAGATTCTGCGGCAATTCGTATTTGACGAAGCTGGTTTGCAGATACAGGCGGCCGGTGCAGTTTTTGTGTACCGGGGATTCGAGCGAGATGCCTTCCTCGATCTTGTGCGGCGCATCGCTGACGATCTGGTCCAGAAAGCGGCTGGCCTGGCGCGCATTTCTGGCGACTTCGGTCATGCCTTTTTTCTTGTTGTCGAGTTCCTCCAGAACGAACATCGGCAGGCATATGTCATGTTCTTCAAAGCGGTACAGGCTGGTCGGATCATGCAACAACACATTGGTATCGAGCACGAATAGCTTGGTGTCGGTTTCCTTTGCCGTTTTGTTTGTCTTGTTGCGTGGGGATGAGGACATTAGTTTCCTTTAGTTAAGGGTTGTAACTAGTTAAGGGTTGTAACGAAATCCAGCACTTCCTCGGCGTGTCCGTCGGCCTTCAGGCCGCGCCATTCGCGCCGCAGTATGCCAGCTTTGTCGAATACAAAGGTGCTACGTTCGATGCCGCGAACCTGTTTGCCATACATGTTCTTTTGCTTGATCACGCCGAACAGGTTGCATGCGCTTTCCTCGGCATCGCACAGCAACTCGAACGGCAGCGTGAACTTTGCCTTGAAATTCTCATGCGACTTGAGGCTGTCGCGCGAGATACCCGCCACCTCGCAATTTGCCTTCTTGAATTTTGCGTACAGATCGCGGAACTGCTGCGCCTCGGTGGAGCAGCCCGGCGTGTTGTCCTTGGGATAAAAGTAAATCACCAGGTGTTTGCCGCGTTTTTCTGACAGGGTGAAGGTCTGATTGCCCGTTGCTGGGAGGGTAAAATCTGCAATAGTATTTTCTGACATGTGTGAACCTGCAAAATTAGGGTGACATTCTTGTCAAAAAACGCGCCAAAGGCAAGCTTCATCGTACCCTCGTCAAACTGCCGCGGTTGTGCTACGGTTGCTGCCCTTTTAACGTGGTTGCGAGTATGGGCCGGTTGAGCTTGATGACAGATGCAGATTACATGCGAGACGCGCTGGAACTGGCGCGCCAGGCCGAGGCGGCCGGCGAAGTGCCGGTGGGGGCGGTGGTGGTGAGGGACGGGGTGATCATCGGGCGCGGGTACAACGCGCCGATCTCGCGCCACGATCCTTCCGCTCATGCCGAGATGATGGCATTGCGCGAAGCCGCTCAGCATACCGGGAATTACCGGCTGGTCGGCTGCGAGTTGTTTGTCACGCTGGAACCCTGCCTGATGTGCGCGGGTGCGATCATGCACGCGCGCATCGAGCGGCTGGTGTACGGCGCAAGCGACCCCAAGACCGGCGCGTGCGGCAGTGTGGTGGATGCGTTTGCCGAACCGCGTTTGAATCATCATGCCGGAGTCGTGCCGGGCGTGCTGGCGGAGGAGTGCGGTTCGATGCTCAGCCATTTTTTTGCCCGGCGTCGCGCGCAACAGAAGGTTACGTGAAAATTATTGTTCAAATTTCCACCCAGCAGCTTGAATTGCTGGATGACGCGGGCAAGCCGTTGCGCCGCTATGCGATATCCAGTTCCGGAAAAGGCGTGGGCGAGATGCGCGGCAGCTTTCGCACACCGCGCGGCAAGCACATTATCCGGGCCAAGATCGGTGCCGGGCTGCCGGTCAATACCGTGTTCGCGGGCCGCCGCCCCACCGGGGAGGTGTATACGCCCGAGCTTGGCGCACAGTTTCCGGAGCGCGACTGGATGCTGACGCGTATCCTGTGGCTGTCGGGTTGCGAAGCGGGCTTCAACCGCCTGGGTGAATGCGATACCATGCGCCGCTATATTTACATCCACGGCACACCGGATTCGGTGCAGCTGGGGAGACCCGATTCACACGGCTGCATCCGAATGCGCAACGCAGATCTGGTTGAACTGTTTGAACTGGCACCGGCAGGAACCGCAGTTGAAATCATCGGGTAATTTTTCGGGGGAGAACATGAATGAGTAATCCTTTTACCGTCAGTCTGGTGTGCTGGCATGACGGCGAGCCGTTGCTGAAATCAGTACGCGAGGCAGTATTTATCCGTGAACAGGGCGTTCCCGCAGAGCTGGAATGGGATGGGCTGGATGAAAGCGCCCGTCATGCGTTGGCGCTGAGCCATCAGGGGGACGCGATCGGTTGCGGGCGGATTTTTGCCGATGGGCACATCGGGCGTATTGCGGTGCTGCCGCAGTGGCGAAAACAGAAAGTCGGCACGGCAATCATGGAAGCGCTGCTCGATTACGCCAATTCGCACGACTACAAGCAGGTGGATGTGGATGCGCAGACTCACGCCGTGCCGTTCTATCGCAGCTTCGGATTCACGGAACGGGGCAAGGGGTTCATGGATGCCGGATTGCCGCACATCAAGATGAACCTGAAACTTTAGCAAGTCGACAAGCTTCATTATTGCCTGGTTGGTTCGTGGTATATGGCCAGATGCCGGTACTCGTCGACTCAACTCATCCCTTGAATTTGGCAAATGCTGCCGCCATTGCGCCATCCGGCGCCGGCTGACGGACTTCCTGTTTTTTATGCTGCGTCATTCGTTTCGCGTCACTCGCACGATCGCGCGGCGCTCCAGATCTGCTGCTCTCTGCGGCGCTGTCGGTTAGCCGCATGGTCAGCGCGATGCGTTTGCGCTTCTCGTCCACCTCCAATACCTTGACCTTCACCACCTGGCCGGCCTTGACGACCGTGTGCGGATCCTTGACGAAGGTGCTGGAGAGCGCCGAGATATGCACCAGCCCGTCCTGGTGCACGCCGATGTCCACAAAGGCGCCAAACGCCGCGACATTGGTGACCACGCCCTCGAGGATCATGTCGGGCTTGAGGTCTTTCAGCTGCTCCACGCCTTCCCTGAAGGTGGCGGTGCTGAACTCGGGACGCGGGTCGCGCCCCGGCTTCTCCAGTTCGCTGAGGATGTCACTGATGGTCGGCACGCCGAACTGTTCGTCGGCATACTTGCCCGGGTTGAGCGATTTGAGCAACTTGCTGTCGCCGATCACTTCCGTGATGTTCTTGTTGATGTCGGCGAGGATTTTCCTCACCAGCGGGTAGGACTCCGGATGCACCGCCGAGGCGTCGAGCGGATTGTCGCCGCCCATGACGCGCAGGAAGCCGGCCGCCTGCTCGAAGGTCTTGTCCCCCAGGCGCGGCACTTCCTTCAAGGAAGCGCGCGTAGCAAACATGCCGTGCGTGTCGCGGTAGGAGACGATGCTTTGCGCCACGCTGGCGGAGAGGCCCGACACCCGCGCCAGCAACGGCGCCGAGGCGGTGTTTACATCCACGCCCACCGCGTTCACGCAGTCCTCGACCACGGCATCCAGCGAGCGTGCCAGCTGGAACTGTCCGACATCGTGCTGGTACTGCCCGACCCCGATGGATTTCGGATCAATCTTGACCAGTTCGGCCAGCGGGTCCTGCAGGCGGCGCGCGATGGATACCGCGCCGCGCAGCGACACGTCCATGTCGGGCAGCTCGCGCGAGGCGAACTCGGAGGCGGAATACACCGATGCGCCCGCTTCGGACACCACGATCTTGGTGAGCTTGAGTTCCGGCCGCAACGCGATCAGCTCTTGCGCCAGCTTGTCGGTCTCGCGCGAGCCTGTGCCATTGCCGATGGAGATCAGCGCCACCCGGTGCATTTCGGCCAGCTTGGCAAGGAGGTGCAGCGAACCGTTCCAGTCGTTCTTCGGCTGGTGCGGATAGATGACGGCGGTGTCCACCACCTTGCCGGTGGCATCCACCACGGCGACCTTCACCCCGGTGCGCATGCCGGGATCGAGGCCCATCGTGGCGCGCGGCCCGGCCGGTGCGGCGAGCAGCAGGTCTTTCAGGTTGCGCGCGAACACCCTGATCGCCTCGGTCTCGGCACGCTCGCGCAGCGCGCCCATCAGCTCGTTTTCCAGGTGCAGGAAACTCTTCACGCGCCAGGTCCAGCGTGCGGTATCCGCCAGCCACTTGTCGGCGGGCCGGTCGCGGTTGACGATGCCGAAGCGCTGCGCGATACGCGCCTCGCAGTAATTGTGCGGCGCGTCCCATTTCGGTTTTTCCGCCTCGCTGTCGAGCCGCAGGGTTATGTTCAGCATCTCCTCGCGGCGGCCGCGGAACAGTGCCAGCGCGCGGTGCGAGGGGATCGCGCCGAGCGGTTCGTCATAGGCGAAATAATCGGTGTATTTCGCCGCAGCTTCTTCCTTCCCCCCGATCACTTTGGACTCGACAATGCCATGGGCCTGCAGATATTCGCGCAGGTCCTGCAACAGTTGCGCATCCTCGGCAAAGCGATCCATCAGGATATAGCGCGCTCCATCGAGCGCCGCCTTGGTATCCGGCACGCCGGGATTGTCACCCTGTTCCGAGGTAAAGGCCGGCTTGAGATATTTGCCGGCTTCCTCCTCGGGGTTGAGCAACGGGTCGGCCAGCAGCGCATCGGCCAGCGGCAACAGCCCCGCTTCCAGCGCGATCTGCGACTTGGTGCGGCGTTTCGGTTTGTAGGGCAGGTACAGGTCTTCCAGCCGGGTCTTGTCCTCGGCCAGACTGATGGCGGCCAGCAGCGCCGGCGTCATCTTGCCCTGCTCGTTGATCGAGGTGATGACCGCGGTGCGCCGTTCCTCCAGTTCACGCAGGTAGCTCAGGCGATCTTCAAGCAAACGCAACTGCACATCGTCCAGTCCTCCCGTCGCTTCCTTGCGGTAGCGGGATATGAACGGGACAGTCGCTCCCCCGTCGAGCAGGGCGATGGCGGCGGCAACTTGGGCTGGTTTGGCGGAAATTTCGGTGCAGAGACGTATTTCGATGGATGGCAACATGGGAGTCAAATTGATTGGAAATAGTTGAGCCGTTGGCAATTAAGGATTGCAAATTTTGCCTTTTGTACGTGGCGCCTTCACGTCAGGAAATTTGGCAACTCAAGGTGCGGCAGGGGTGGCAGTCCCCGTTCATGAGGGCAAGATTGTGAATATCAGATCTGAATCAATAGCGAAAGTGGCAATCAAACTTCGCGCAGCGGATAGGGCAGCGGAATGAATTTCAATGGCTCGCCCTGCAATGATAGCCAGTGTATGGTTTGCGTTTCACGGCTGGAAATTTGCACTGTTGCCAATACGTCATACCCCCCGTTTGGCGCACGGGTCGCGTTGACGATCATGCCGCTGGCCTGGCCTTCCATGTCGGCGCAGAACAGTTCATCGCCTGGCTGGGGAGTGTTGCTGCCATCGATATGCGCAAGATACATGCGGCGTTTCAGTTTGCCGAGATACTGCATGCGCGCAACAATTTCCTGCCCCGGATAGCAGCCTTTGTTGAAATTCACGCCGCCGAGAATTTCGAGGTTGACCATCTGGGCGACGAACTGTTCCTGGGTTTGCGGCAGGATCACCGGTATGCCGGAACGAATATTGAGCCAGTCCCAGCATGCACTGCCGACCGGTTGTGCGCGTTGGCCGAGCGCCGTCCATAGCGCGGCAGCGTGGGTCATGGTCGTGTTGACCTGAAAGCGCGTTTCGCCGATTCTGATCACATTGCCCGGTGTGGTTCCTTTGGCGCCGAGCGGCAGCGTTGGCAGTTCGCCGAATTGGGTATGCAAAATCTCCTGCGCATTCACGCCGGACAGTCCCAGCGAAATGGTTTCATCGCCGGCATCGGTGATTTTGACTTTCGCGCGCAGCACGTACATGCCGAGCTTCTTGCGTATCGGTTCGCACAGCGCGCGCGGCAACTGCAGCAGATAGTCGCCGCCGTCGTGCCAGATCAGCATGGTCGCCAGAATCCGTCCCTTGGCGTTGTTGAAGCTGCTCAGCTGAGCGCGTGAGGTGCTGACTTCGCGGATATCGTTGCTCAACAGATTTTGCAGGAAGGACAGGGCGTCATCGCCGGACACACGCAACGTCCCAAACTGGCTCAAAACGCAGCTTATCGTGCCCTGTTCGGTTGCTTTCAATTCGGTGGCGCTGTCGCCAAAGTCTTGTACGATGCCGGCGGTTATGGTTGCGCCGCGTCGGGTGAGGAAATCTTGCCAGTCCGGATTCATGGTGATTTTGCTTTGTGGTGTGGTGTTAAAAAATTTTCGCTTACAGTGTTGTTCAATGTCCGCGGTATGTCAACCATGGCCATGACGCGGTGACACTATTCCGCTAAACTTGGTGTCATGAGAATCCTGCCGGTATTCATGATGGTTGTACTGCTTTCTGCCTGCAATGGCGGTCTGTGGAACGATCCCTATCCGGCATCGGAGCAGGGCAAGTCGATTTTCTATTCCGCGTTCACTGAACGTCCCAAGCATCTCGATCCGGCCCAGGCGTACAGCGCAAACGAGTATGTGTTTCTGGCGCAGATTTATGCCCCGCCGCTGCAGTACCATTACCTGAAACGCCCTTACCAGTTGGTGCCGCTGGCAGCCAGCGCGATGCCGACGGTGCGCTATCTGGACCGACAGCACCGGCCGCTGCCGGACAATGCGCCCGCCAACAAGATCGCTTTCAGCGTTTACGAGATACATATCAAGCCCGGTATGCACTATCAGCCGCACCCGGCGTTCGCGCGCGATGCCAAGGGCATGCCGGAGTATGACCATCTCACGCCGGACGATTTGCGTGGCATCCATGCCTTGAGTGACTTTCCGCACACGGGGACACGCATCGTCACGGCGGCGGATTATGCCTACCAGATCAAGCGGCTTGCCGATCCGCAATTGCAAGTGCCGATTTTCGGGGTGATGAGCGAGCATATCGTCGGTCTGAAAGCATATGCCGCGACACTTCAGCAGGCGGTGAAGCAGGACCCCGACGCATTTCTCGACCTGAACAAGTATCCGCTGAAAGGCGTGCAGGTGGTTGACGACTACACCTACCGTATCGAGATATACGGGAAATACCCCCAATTCGACTACTGGCTGGCGATGCCTTTTTTCGCGCCTATGCCGCCCGAGGCAGAGCGGTTTTATGCGCAAAAGGGCATGCGCGAACGCAACCTGACCCTGGACTGGTGGCCGGTGGGCAGCGGGCCGTATTACCTGTCGGAGAACAATCCCAACCAGCGCATGGTGATGACACGCAATCCGTACTATGACAGCGAGACCTATCCGACCGAAGGTGAGCCGGGTGATGCGGCAGCCGGGTTGCTCAGGGATGCAGGCAAGCGTTTGCCGTTTATCGATGAGATCGTGTTCACACTGGAAAAGGAAACCATACCTTACTGGAACAAGTTTCTGCAGGGATATTACGATGCCTCCGGCATCAGTTCGGACAGTTTCGACCAGGCAGTACAGGTGAATGTCGGCGGAGCAGCAACGGTGACCGACGCGATGAAGGCGCAGGGTATCAAGCTGACTACTGCAGTGGCAACATCGACCATGTATACCGGATTCAACTGGCTCGATCCGGTGGTCGGCGGCAATAGCGAACGGGCGCGCAAACTGCGGCAGGCGATATCGATTGCGGTGGATTACGATGAATTCATATCAATTTTTGCCAACGGCCGCGGTATTCCGGCTCAATCGCCGATCCCGCCGGGTATCTTCGGTTACCGCGCGGGAGAGGCGGGCATCGACCACTATGTATATGACTGGGTAGATGGCGCGCCGAAACGAAAGTCGATCGAGACGGCCAGGCAGTTGCTGGCCGAAGCGGGGTACCCTGACGGCGTGGATGCGAAAACCGGGCAGCCGCTGGTGATCTATCTGGATACCACGGCGGGCGGTGCGGGGGATAATGCACGGATCGACTGGATGCGCAAACAGTTTGCCAAGATCAATGTGCAGTTGGTAGCACGCAGCACCGACTACAACCGCTTCCAGGACAAGATACGCAAGGGCGATACACAGATGTTCTATTGGGGCTGGAATGCCGATTACCCCGACCCGGAAAATTTTCTGTTCCTGCTGACCAGTGCACAGGCCAAGGTGGGCAAGGGGGGCGAGAACGCCGCGAATTACAGCAACCCGGAATACGACAGGCTGTTCGAACAGATGAAAAACATGGAAGACAGTCCGGCCCGCCAGGCAATCATCGATCGCATGCTGGAAATCCTGCAACATGACTCGCCGTGGTTGTGGGGATACCATCCAAAAGATTATGTGTTGCAGCAAAGCTGGTTGAGCAATGTCAAAGCAAACGTAATGGCCAACAACAAGATTAAATATTGGAGAGTGGACACCAAGCTGCGCGATGAGCTGCGCCGCAAATGGAATCAGCCGGTGCTGTGGCCGCTGTGGCTGGTTGCCGGCGCGGCGCTGTTGTTTGCTGTCTGGCTGTGGGGGATGCTGCGTCAACGCGAGGAGGCAAAATGAGCTTTGCCACCAAGGCAAGTATTGGCATCCGGCAAAAACCGTCCGGGATTGTACCGTTATCTCTGGCGGCATTGAACGGCCGCAAGGGATGTCTTATTTGTTGCGGAAAAAGTAAACGATGGTCCAGGCACTCACGGTGAAGATCCATGCAATGACCTTGAAGACAGTCGCATTGAAGAACAGCAGGTTCATTTGCAACAGCACCGAGAAAGCGGTGATGTTGAAGGCGATTATGGAAAAAAGCACAAATAATGGATAGGGCAGGAATTTGTTCATGGGTGGGGAATCGACAGCTGTAATTGAAAGAGGCGAACGGGAATCCATTGCCGATGGGATACGCTCGCAAAATTCCGGAAACATCACGGTCTGGTACTTTCTGCGTGCACCAAAAAACTCGCCACCTTGCGGTGGCGATCAGTCGGCCAGTGAGCCGGATACGGTTATTTCTTTTCCTGTGAAGGCTCGGGCGTGTTCATCAGATTGCCGGCGGCCAATCCTACAACGACGATACTTAAGAATACGCAAATCATTCCAAGTGCATGACCGAACACAAATCCACCCAGCAACCACAAGACCACAGCGATGATTACCGATATAACAAGCAAGCGAACTTTGGAATCCATGAATAACCTTTCGAATAAAATGTCTGCCCAGGCCAGATTAATGCCCGCGCTTGCCCAATGATAGCTTAATGTCCAGAAAAAATGTGCCCGGGTAACAAAAAATATGCAAATAGCCGATTGATACAGTCAGGAAATATAATCTGCCGGGGGCCCGGTTTGTAATGACCGTTTCAGGCTTGCCTAGGGAATGCATGCGGAATTTTGCCATGTCGGGATGGGCTGGGAAGCGCCGCAGCCAGGCGGTATTGCCCCGGAGCGAGCTCCTGCGCGAGCCTGGTGCAGTTGTCCGGCATGAGAATCAATGATGAAGCGCCAACCTATCACTTATCCATACCTCTTTAAATGATCGCCTACCTGATCCGCCGCATTCTGTATGCCCTGCCAATTCTTGTCGGGGTTAATCTGCTGACCTTCGCGCTATTTTTTGTGGTCAACACGCCTGATGACATGGCGCGTATGCAGCTTGGGGTCAAGCGCGTCACGCCGGATGCGATCGAGCAATGGAAACACCAGCATGGTTATGACAAGCCGTTGTTTCTGAACCGGGCAGTCGCCGGTATCGAGCAAATAACCGACACGATTTTCTGGCAAAAGTCCGCCAGCATGTTCGTGCTCGATTTCGGTTACTCGGATGATGGTCGAGACATCAGTCACGAGATTGCTACGCGCATGTGGCCGAGCCTTGCGATTGCGCTGCCGACCTTCCTGGTCGGCCTGGTGGTGTACATCACCTTTGCGCTGTTGATGACACTGTTTCGTGCCACCGCGCTGGATATGGCCGGCGTGGCGTTGTGCGTGCTGCTGATGTCGATTTCCGGTTTGTTCTACATCATCGGCGGACAGTTCGTGGTGAGCAAACTTTGGCATCTGGTGCCGATCTCCGGCTATGCGGGTGGGCTGGACAGCTTCAAGTTTGTGGTGCTGCCGATCGCGATCGGCATCGCAGGCAGTGTCGGCGCCAGCAGCCGCTGGTATCGCACCATTTTCCTGGAGGAAATCGGCAAAGACTATGTGCGCACCGCGCGTGCCAAGGGTCTATCTGAGCTGCGGGTGCTGTTCACGCACGTTCTCAAAAACGCGATGATCCCGATACTGACCGGCGTGGTGGTGGTCATCCCGCTGCTGTTCATGGGCAGCCTGCTCACCGAGTCGTTCTTCGGCATACCCGGGCTGGGCAGCTATACCATTGATGCGATCAATGCACAGGATTTCGGTGTGGTGCGAGCGATGGTTTTTCTCGGTTCGCTGCTATACATCGTGGGGCTGATTCTTACCGATATTTCCTACACCATGGTGGATCCCCGGGTGCGGCTGTCATGAGTTTCATGCCGGTTATTCTGTTGAGTGATGCGTTGGTGTTTTTGCTGCTGGCGGCGGGCATCGCCTGCGTCTGGTATGTGCGTCAGCGGGAGCATCTGTTGTTGCCATGGCGGCGCGTTGCACGTAATCCCACCGCGATGGTTTCGCTGCTGGTCCTGTCGCTGTTTGTACTGGTCGGGCTTCTGGATACCTTGCACTACCGGGCTGCAATTCCGGGTAAGGATAATGGAGCAACGGTCTACTCGCCTGAAGTGTTGAGCCTGTTCGACAAGCTGGTTACGCCGCTGCGCACGCATACCGAGAAAACCTATTCCGCGCCGCTGGCTGTCACGCTGTATGCCAAGGAAAGCGTCATGGATGCAAGCGGCCGCGTGCTGCGCGAATATCCGCGCTTGCGTTACGGCGGCGCCAGCCTGACGGATGTCCGTCAGCGTGCTAGTGATGTAGTCAAGCGTGGATTGACGGGGGCATTGTCTGGATTGGCGTTGGGGTTGCTGATTGCAATGGGCAGCAGACGCTGGCTTGCGCGGCGCGGCTGGCCGTGGCGCTCACTGCTGGTCACCACGCTCATCCTTTCGGTGCTGATCGGCGCGACCATGAATCTTGCTACTGCATATCACGTGCTCGGTACCGACAAGGTTGGTCAGGATGTGCTGTACCTGTCGCTGAAAAGCATCCGCACCGGATTGATCATCGGCACCGTCACCACGCTGGTTACCCTGCCGCTGGCCTTGTTTCTGGGTATTGCTGCCGGATATCTGCGCGGCTGGGTGGACGATGTGATTCAGTATGTTTATACGGTGCTGAGTTCCATACCCAGCGTGCTGCTGATTGCTGCTGCGGTTCTGATGATGCAGGTGACGATCGATATGCATCCGCAATGGTTTGCCACATCAGCGTCGCGCGCGGATCTGCGGCTGGTGTTTCTGTGCCTGATCCTCGGCGTGACCAGCTGGACCAGTCTGTGCCGCCTGTTGCGCGGCGAGACCCTCAAGTTGCGCGAAATGGAATACATCCAGGCGGCGCAGGCTTTCGGTGTGTCGCCGTTCCGTATTTTGACGCGGCATATCATGCCGAACGTGATGCACATCGTGCTGATTTCGCTGGTGATGGATTTCAGCGGGCTGGTGCTGGCCGAGGCGGTATTGTCCTACATCGGTGTGGGTGTTGATCCTTCGATGATCAGCTTCGGCACGATGATCAACGCGGCGCGGCAGGAGATGGGGCGCGATCCGATGGTGTGGTGGTCGCTGGCCTCTGCCTTTGGCTTCATGCTGGTACTGGTGCTGTCCGCCAATCTATTTGCCGACGCGGTGCGCGATGCATTCGATCCGCGCCTGAACCGTAGCGGGGAGGCGGCATGAGCACGGTGCGCGCAGCGTCGGTAACAAAGTCAGGCAATCCACTAAGCGATAAATCGCTTGTGGAGTTGACACTGCGGGTAATGCCGCCGGCCACTGAAACCGCCACACCTGGAGTTGTATATATATTTAATGAGGTGGCGGTGTGACGGGCGATATTCTTCGTGTTTCAGGCATGGTCACGCGGCTGCGAAATGGCGCGCGAATCGTCGACGATATTTCATTCAGTATCAGGTCGGGCGAAACGTTTGTGCTGGTCGGGGAATCGGGCTGCGGGAAATCCATGACCGCGCTGTCGCTGTTGCGGTTGTTGCCGGACGGGGTGGTCAATGAGGGCAGTGCGGCGCAGCTGGACGGCATTGAATTGTTTGACTTGCGCGAGCGCGAAATGCGCGACCTGCGCGGCGGCAAGATGGCAATGATTTTCCAGGAGCCGGGACTGAGCCTGAATCCGGTGATGACGGTTGGCCAGCAGATCGGCGAAATATTGGAGTTGCATAAAGGTATGCGCGGCAATGCGGCACGGATCCGTTGCGTGGAATTGCTGGATCAGGTCGGAATCCCCGATGCTGCGCGGCGCGCGGCAGAATACCCGTTCCAGCTTTCCGGCGGCATGAAACAGCGCGTGATGATTGCAATGGCGCTGGCAGGGCAGCCAAAATTGCTGATTGCCGATGAACCGACCACCGCGCTGGATGTCACGATACAGGCGCAGGTCTTGCAGTTGTTGCGCGACACACAGGCTGCCAGCGGCATGGCATTGTTGCTCATCACCCATGATCTCGGTGTCGTGGCGGAAATGGCACATCATGTTGGCGTCATGTATGCGGGTCAAATTGTCGAGCAGGCAAGCCGCACCCGCTTGTTCGACCAGCCGCTGCATCCGTACACACAGAAACTGTTCGCCGCACTTCCCGATACGGCACACCGCAACCAGTCATTGGCAGCCATACCCGGCAGCGTACCGCCGCTGGGCAGCGTCACGCAGGGCTGCCGCTTTGCCGCACGCTGCGACAAGGCTTGGTCTGTGTGCCACGAAATAACGCCGGACTGGACCGTGCTCGAAGACGGGCGCGGGGTAAGGTGTCATCTTTATCAGGCACAAGGGGCAAGAAACAAGGTGCAAGAGGATGAGGTTCGGCTTTCCGTGCCTCATGATGATGCCAAACCTGACGGGTACCCTGAACCGGGCTCCTCGCTCCTGCATGTCTCCGACCTTAAGGTGCATTTCCCGATACGCAAAGGCATTTTGCAGCGTGTGGTCGGACAGGTGAAAGCGGTGGACGGGGTGTCCCTGGATATCCCGCAGGGACGTACCCTGGCACTGGTGGGCGAATCCGGCTGCGGCAAGACAACACTGGCCAAGGCGCTGCTGCAGCTGATCCCTGCTATTTCCGGCAGCGTGCAGTTTGCCGGGCGTGAATCGACTGGATCAGTTAGCCGCCAACAACGTGCCTCGATGCAGATGGTATTCCAGGATCCCTATGCTTCGCTGAACCCGAAAATGCGCGTTGCCGAAATCCTCGAGGAAGGCATGACCGCGCTCAACATCGAAAGCAACAGTGCAGCACGCCAGGCACACATCGATACTTTGCTCGGCCAGGTCGGTCTTGCGCGCGATTCCAAGTGGCGTTATCCGCATGAATTTTCAGGCGGCCAGCGGCAGCGGATCGCCATCGCGCGCGCGCTTGCCGTTTCGCCGCAGTTGTTGATCTGCGATGAACCAACCAGCGCGCTGGATGTGTCGGTGCAGGCGCAAATTCTGAACTTGCTGAAGTCGTTGCAACAAGAATTTGAACTTAGTTATTTGTTCATTACTCACAATCTTGCCGTGGTTGAGTATCTCGCCAATGAGGTGTGCGTGATGTATCTCGGGCGTATCGTGGAACGCGGCACCGCAGCGGAAGTTTTGCGTTCACCCAAACATCCCTATACCCGGGCGCTGCTGTCTGCCGTCCCGCGCATAGACGGTGCAAAAAGAGAACGAATCAGGCTGGAAGGGGACTTGCCGTCACCGGCCAACCCGCCGCAGGGATGCCATTTTGCACCGCGTTGCGCGCATGCCTCGGAGCAATGCCGCAGGAGTTATCCGCCGCTGACAAGTCACTCGCCGACACACAGCGTACATTGCTATTTGTATGGCGATAACCCGGGTTGACGGGAGGGTTGTTTGGGTTTACAAAGACTAAACGTTCTCCGGTAATGAGTGGGGATTTAAGCGGTTTGATCACGAGTTTCTAATAATTAAGGAGTGAATCATGAGCACAAAATTGGCAGCAGAAAGCGAAGTCGGCAAAGAAAAACTTATCCAGGATTTTCGCGCGGTAGTGGCTGATGCAGAGGAGTTATTGCGCACAACAGCCGGTCAAGCGGGAGAAAAAGTGGCGGTGGCACGCGAGCGTATCCAGGAGCATCTGGTTACGGCGAAGGCGCGTCTCAATGAGGCGGAGCTTGCAATGATTGAGAAAAGCAAGCATGCCGCCAAGGTAACTGACGAGTACGTGCACGATAATCCATGGACGGCCATCGGTGTGGGAGCCAGCGTCGGCGTTATTATCGGTATGTTAATTGGACGCGGCCGTTAGGTCATGACTGGGCAGAGTTCCGGTTTGTTGGAGTCCGTCAAGCGACTGGCTTCGACGCTGATTTCCATCGTATCGACGAGACTGGAACTGCTCGCGAATGAGTTGCAGGAAGAGCGCTTGCGCCTGACGCAAATGTTCTTTCTCACTTTGCTGGCACTGTTTTGTTTTGGCATGGCTTTGCTGTTGTTCACGGTATTTGTCACGGTGCTGTTCTGGGACGATCATCGCCTCGCGGTACTAGGCGGGCTGTGTGTCCTTTTCTTCTTGTCGGGCACGCTAATGGCGGTGCGATTGCGTAGCAAGGCGCAGTCCAAGCCAAAGTTGTTTTCTGCCACCCTGGCGGAGTTGGCCGAAGACAGGACACATTTGGGCGCTGGCCATGAATGAAAGGCTGATTGAGCTTGGGCAGCGCAGGAGCGAGTTGTTGGCAAGAATTGCCAGGCAGCGTGAGCAGTTGGCTGATGTTGCAGCGGAGTGGGACGCACGGTTGGCCATGGCGGACCATGGCGTGGCGGCAGTGTTATTTTTACGGCGCCACCCTTTGCTGGTTGCCGGCGTTACGGCTGTTATTCTGATGCGCCGTAGCAGCCTGGCGGCTCTGATGTGGGGAGTGTGGCGGGTGTGGAAAGGATACCGCTATTTTATTTCCATGCCGGATAAATTGCCGTCGCGAACCAAACTAGATACCTTGTGAAGCATCACTTGAAGACCCATTCCCGCTTTGTGCGACTTCGGGTGCGCGATTCCTGGATCTTCTATATGTTCTTCTGTGTCGGCTGTAATGCGGGCTTAAACCGTCCTGCGAGACAACCAAAGTTTGGCCTATCCTGATGATTCTCAATGAGCTGCGGTTCCATCGTTTCAACTTGGCGATGGTGACATGATAACGGCGCGCCAGGCCACCCAGTGTGTCCCCCGGGCGTACTTTAACTCTTGTGGGGTTGTAGGTAGGCACAAGATGCATGTTAAAGGCTTCGAACTCGGTTGAGGATTCTTCACCGTTCAGCGGAACCAAAAGGGTTTGTCCGGTACTGATGTTGCCGTGCCGGGAAAGGCCATTTACGGACTTCAGGCTGGCCAACGACAGGCCGAAGCGCGGTGCAAGTTTGTCAAGACGCTCGCCCTTTTTTGGTTTATATGATTGCCAGCTAACCAGTGGCTTGTCATAGTTTTCCAGGTTGGTTCTGAAGGTTGCAATTTTGTCGATTGGCAACAAAATATAATCGTTGTTGTCCTGCAGTATGACCGGACGGTTGTGTGCGGGATTGAGCGCGGCAAATTCGTCATCGGTGATGCCGGCAAGCTGGGCAGCAAGTTTTACGTCGATGTGTTCGGATGTGGTAATAGCGGCAAAATAGGGCCGGTTGGGAATATCCTGCAACGCGAGCCCAAATTTTGCGGGATCGGCAATGATGTGCTTTATGGCCATCAATTTTGGCACGTAATTGCGCGTTTCCCTGAGCAGCCTCAGGTGGGCATAATCGGTAGGCAAGCCGCGTCTGCGGTTGTGTGCCTGGGCTCTTAGAACCGCGCCTTCGCCGCAATTGTAGGCAGCCAGGGCCAATTGCCAATCACCGAACATGCTGTGGAGATTTTGCAGGTAATCGAGTGCACCATTGGTCGCGCTGATCACATCCCGGCGACCGTCATACCACCAGTTCTGTTGCATCCCGAATTTTTTGCCGGTGGAAGGTATGAATTGCCATATGCCGGAAGCGCGACTGGTTGAATAAGCCCCCGGATTGAATGCGCTTTCGACCATGGGCAATAGCGCGATCTCGCTGGGCATGCCTCGCCGTTCCACTTCCTCGGTGATGTAATACAGGTAGAGGCGGGCACGATCGACCATACGCGCAAAATATTCAGGATGGTCGACGTACCATTTCTCATGCCTTGCGATCAGCCTGGAATTGATGTCACGGTCACGCATGGCAAAACCGCCGCGTATTCGCACCCATAAATCCTGTGCTCTGGGTGGAGCTTTTGGGATGAGCTCGATTTTGATATCACGCCCCGATGGGAGCCACTGCGGGGCAGTTTCTTCGCTTGCCGGACTGTCAAGGGTTACAGGCGTGACTGGACTGTTAAGCGCGATCGTTTCATCAGGCTGCCCGGCCAAAATATTGTCGGCTGCGTGAGCATACACCGGCATGGCTGCTGCAGAAATGCAAAGAATTGCGGAAAAAATCAATCGAATCAATAACACGTGAACCCTTCCTGAAGTAAACCCCTAGAGTGATGTTAGTCTAACAACTGTACATAGGTCAATAAAAAATAACGCTAAAATGACAAAAGGCGGTGAACTGGGGATGAAAGGTCGGGAATGCATATCAGCCTGTTCTTGAATCGAACCGCTGTGTTTACCCGTTATTCAAATTCGGCAGGCGGAACTTCCGGCAGATTTTCAATTTCACGCCCAGCCTGTCGCAGGGTAAACAGGCTGTTTTTTTGCCCAGCTGCGACAGTAACGGAAGGCGGTTGATGTTGAGCCATATTTATTTAATGGGGTTCTTGAGCTGATCCAATATGGCCGGATTTTCGAGCGTTGAAACATCCTGGCTGATTTCCTCGCCATTGGCGATTGCCCGGAGCAGGCGACGCATAATTTTTCCGGAACGGGTCTTGGGCAGATTATCGCCGAAACGGATTTCATCCGGTTTGGCGATCGGGCCGATGGTCTTGCTTACCCAGTTGCGCAGATCCTCGGCAGTTTCCCTGGCCTTTGCCGAATCAGCCGGGCGCGAGCCCTTGAGTACGACATAGGCGACAATTGCTTCACCCTTGATGTCATGCGGTTTACCCACCACGGCGGCTTCAGCCACCAGGGGGTTTGCGACCAGCGCGGACTCGATTTCCATCGTGCCCAGGCGATGGCCCGACACCTTTAGCACATCGTCGATGCGTCCCATGATCCAGAAATATCCGTCGTCATCGCAGTGTGCAGAATCACCGGCCAGATAGTAGCCGCGCATTTCTTCGGGGAAGTAGGATTTCTTGTAGCGTTCCGGATCGCCCCAGATGGTGCGGATTTGCGAGGGGAATGGACGCGTGATGACGAGGAAACCGCCATGCTGGTCATGTACTTCATCACCGGCTTCGTTGACGATGGTGGCCATGATACCTGGCAGGGGCAGGGTGCAGGAACCCGGCTTGATCGGCATTGCACCGGGCAACGGTGCAATCATGTGACAGCCGGTTTCAGTCTGCCACCAGGTGTCCACGATCGGGCAACGCGCCTGACCGACAGTGTTGTAGTACCACATCCACGCTTCCGGATTGATCGGTTCGCCAACCGTGCCGAGCAGGCGCAGGCTGGACAGGTCATATTGTTTTGGTAAATCGCCGCCTAGCTTGATCAGCGAACGAATGGCAGTCGGGGCGGTGTAGAAAGTGGTGACCTTGTGATCCTGTACCATCTTCCAGAAACGTCCGGCATCCGGATAGGTCGGGATGCCCTCGAATACCACTTGTGTTGCGCCCATCGCCAGCGGACCGTAAGTCACATAAGTGTGGCCGGTGACCCATCCCACGTCGGCGGTGCACCAGAATATGTCACTGTCCTTGTAGTCAAAAACCCATTTCATGGACAACATCGCGCCGAGCAGGTAACCGGCGCTGGAATGCTGCACCCCCTTAGGTTTACCGGTGGATCCGGAAGTGTAGAGGATGAACAACGGGTGTTCGGCGCCTACCCACTCGGGTTCGCAGTGGGTGGGTTGGGAGTTGAACAGGTCGTGATACCAGATGTCCAGCCCGTCGTTCCAGCCGACATTGTTTCCAGCGCGGCGATAAACGATGACGCTGTGTATCGATTCACATCCTCCGGTGGAGAGTGCTTCGTCCACGATGGGTTTCAATGGCATCTGTTTGCCGCCGCGCATTTGCGCGTCGGCGGTAATGACCGCGCAAGCTTGCGCATCGGTAATGCGCTCATGCAGGCTCTTTGCAGAGAACCCGCCGAACACCACCGAATGGATCGCGCCGATACGGGCGCAGGCCTGCATTGCAACCACCGCTTCGATACTCATCGGCATGTAGATGATCACGCGGTCACCTTTTTTGATACCGCGCGATTTCAGGCCGTTGGCGAACTGACAGACGCGCCCGTGCAATTCGCGGTAACTGACCTTGCTGACCTTGCCGTCATCTGATTCGAAAATGATCGCGGTCTTTTCAGGCTGCTTGGCGAGATGTTTGTCCAGGCAGTTATAGGAAACATTCAACTCGCCGTCTTCGAACCATTTGAAAAATGGCGCATTGCTTTCATCAAGGGACTTGGTGAAGGGCTTTTTCCATTGCAAAGTTTCGCGTGCCAGATTGGCCCAGAACCCCGGGTAATCCTGTTCGGCAGATGCACAAAGCGCTCGATATGCCTGCATGCCCGACACATTTGCTTGGCTAACGAATTCGGCTGAAGGCTCGAAAACGCGTTTCTCATTCAGTACAGATTCGATGTTGGACATGTGGACTCCCGAATTGCGAATTATTGTTGACGGTGAAATGGATGAAATCCAGAGTGAGGAAATGTAGTTTTTTTTTGTGCCGTCTGTCAACCCGGAACAGGAAACACTGGATGCTGATTGATCATCGAATCAGTGTTTCCCGGTCATATCGGGACTGACCGAGATGCGAATCAGTGTATCAGGGCTGTTGTCCGGTTGAATATTGGAAAAGGTCAAATGTCCCTCGCCGTTGTAATATGCCTCGGTGCGCCGGGTATCTCCGCCAAAATAGAATGGCTGGTACTGTTTGCCCGTAATCCGGCTATCAGCGCGGTTTGGCGGACCGATCAGCAGTTCCACCTGTTTCAGTGTCATGCCGATCTGCAGCCGGGAGAATTTACTGTCTGGGGCCGGCGTGCCAACGATTTCACCTTTGATCAATCCATCCGCAGACATCACCGGTCGCCCAACCGGCTTTGTAGCGGACGGTGTGTGCTCACGCTTCAGTTTGATTGTTGCGGCTTTATGTTGTGATGCGCAACCAAACAGAAATACCACATTGATGGCGGCTACCAACCAGGTATTGCGATTCATACGAAGTATCCCCATCAGGAGGTGTTGCGAGGAGGCGATGGTCAATTCTACCCCGAATCGGCACAGCGCAGAACGAGGCGTGATGGCGAAGGGCCGAAAGCGCAATATTGTACAGGTGGGTGCTGTTCCCGGCAGGGTTGGCCTATACGGATTTTAGATGCTGTAGGCTATTTGCAACGGGATGTATAATCAGCGCGGGCTATTTCCGGTCATGCAAATTACCCGGCTTGTCTGCTAATGTAGGTCGTCCATAAAGTTTGGTTTGCACCTGGGCCCGCCGCCTATGCCGTGCAAGTTCTGCTCGAGTTGGTGTTGCTGAGCGGCCGAGCGCTTGCCTGTTACCAGAAAATTCTTCGCCGCTCAGAAAGTCGCAATAACGGTTCTCTGAACCCCTTGTGTAACAACGAATCATACCGGAGGCCACGCGTGGCAACACCATTGAAGTCAGAAATCGAGCAGGCGATTCGGACAAGTGCAGCTTCATTGACATGCCCGGCCATGTCCAATGGGGATCGCCAGACTTGGCCTATTTCCCCCGCACTCAACTCCCGGTAATTTTTCCAGGACCATGAGACTCGCTGATCATATGAAACCGACTATCGGTTTTAAGCTCGGGATTTTGCTTGCCGCATTCGGTATCCTGGCAACTATCCTGACCGGCTATTACTTCTACATTTCCAGCCGGAATATGCTGACCCGGGCGGCAGAGCGCGACCTGCTGACAGCGACCCAGGTAGTGGGACGGAACATGAAGATCACCATCGATGTGATCGCCGAAGACGCGCAATTGCTGGCCGCCCTCCCCCTGTCCCGCAATGTCTTTCTTTCTCCTGACAGGAAGACTGGCGAACAGGACAAACAGATACTGGCCGATACCTTCGCTGCAATGCTGTCCGCGCATCCGGAATATTTTCAGATCCGCTTGATAGGCATTAACCGGCGCGGTCAGGAACTGGTCCGTGTCGATCGTAACGGCAAGAGACTGACAAGAGTGCGGGGCGGCGATTTAAAGCAGCGGGGAGGCTACCCATATGTTGTCGGCACTTATCGACTGGCCAAGGGAGATATCTATTTGTCCGATATCACCATTAACCATGAAAAGGGTGCGCATTCGGGAAGGGATAAACCGACCGTGACGGTTTCGACGCCGGTTTTTGCACAAAATGGCAAAAGGCTCGGTTTGATTGCAATCAATGTTGATCTGAACGGGTTGGCCAGGCTGTTAAAAAGCAATTTGCCGAGTTCATATAATCTGTACCTCAGCAACCAGTCGGGTGATTTCCTGATACACCCCGACCCGAGCAAGACCTTCGGCTTTGATCGCGGCAAGCGCATCCTGATTCAGGATACTTTCAAGCCAGTGTTGTCGCTGATTCATGGCAACAAGATGAATGTCGTGACGCATGTCTACGATGAAGCGCAGAAACAGGACGGGCATGTCGCGGCCTTTGTACGCCTGCCGTTTGGCGACACGATAGACAAACGTTTCGTGATTCTCGGGTTGTCCGAACCGATCGCAAGCATCACGCAGGAAACATCAAGACTGGGCTGGGACACCCTGCAGATCATCCTGGCATTCAGCGCGCTTGCGTTGATCCTTTCCGCGCTGGTATCCCGCATCGTTACCGGTCCGCTGAATGTGGTAGTCAACGCGATAAAAAACTTTTCGAAAGATCACGCTATCAGCACATTGCCGCTTACCCGCAAAGATGAACTCGGACTTCTGTCGCGCAGCTTTCACGATATGCAGACCCAAATCGTGGCGCATCTGTCCGAGCTGGACGAGCATCGCAAGGCGCTTGATCATCAGGTCCGGCACGACACGCTGACCGGCTTGCCCAACCGCAGGATGTTCTTCGATCGTCTGGAACATGCCATTGTCGGTTCGCGGCGTAGCGGCAAGCATCTTGCCGTGCTGTTTGTTGATCTGGATCGTTTCAAGGAGATCAATGACACGCTGGGTCACGCGGCCGGAGACAGTGTATTGGTTAACATTGCAAACCTGCTAAAATCTGCCGTGCGTGAAGCGGATACGGTGGCCCGCCTGGGTGGCGATGAATTTGTCATTTTACTTGACTCGATCAACGATCCCCGGCAGGCCATGACCGTGGTGCGGAAGCTGCATGATTTTTTCCAGGTTGCGATGCGGATCGATGGACGTGAATTGATCGTCCATTGCAGCATCGGGGTCAGCATCTACCCTGAAGATGGCAAGAATGCCGACGAATTGATACAGAGTGCCGATCAGGCGATGTATAACTCCAAGAAAGAGGGCGGAAATACATCCGGGCTCTACAAGTCTGGGTAGAAACAGGAGACGCTCTGAACGGTACGACAGGGATTGCCACCTTGTTAAAATGACCGACATGCCAGCGGAAACGCCCGGCCCGGGTAATTTCACACACTAACCATTTCCCATGGCCTAATGGTCTAGAATTAGGCAACCAACTACGCGCAAAGCCAAAAACTTTTAATCATGCAAACTATCCAACCTTACCCCGTGCACCATCAGAACCTGAACCTCGCCTATGGATTCTCATTCAACGATCTTTATGAACGTGAAGGACTGATTCGTATCGATGCTGCTTTCCGGGAATTTCTCGGGGAAGGCAATCAGGGATTGCGTGCACAACTCGAAGCCACCCGGCTGAACGCAAGCGAAATGTCAAACAAGGTCCAATCGGAACTGTTGATTGCCCTGGCGCCCCATCTGGAAGATTTCCTGGCGATCTTGTTCGGTATTGAAACTCAGGTACAGGCATTGGCCGCACGCCATCATGAGCTGGCGCCGCTGTACAGTTGCAAACGCCTGTTCGTGCAACGCCGGGCGATGACCAAGGTGAAGCCTGAAGAAGCCGCAACCATCGATGGTTTGACACTCGAATCCGAATTGACGGCCCGTATCGGAACGCCGTTCAGCGAACTTGCCTATGCCCGCCAAGTTGCTTTGTGGCTGGAGGATGAAACCACCCATGCCGGCGAATTGCAACTCGCCACGCGGTACGCAGCCTGGGCGGTGCAAACTCCGGCCGGACGCGAGCGCCATCACGGCGGTATCCTGTTCAAGGTCCCCGCCAAGCTTGATTTCGAACACCTGGTTCCGCTGGAAACGATCAACCTGGATGGCATCAATGCCTATCGTCTCGGTGGCGGACATGCGCTGCGCCGCCGCGAGGGTTTTGCACTGACCGATGCCGGAACCGATCTGACCGGTGCGCTTGATCAGGCCAATTACTGCATCTGGTGCCACGAGCAGGGCAAGGATTCCTGCTCCCATGGGCTCAGGGAAAAAGCACCCGCCGGTGGCGGCGTTGCTGCGTTCAAGAAAAATATTTTCGGCGTCAAGTTGGCCGGTTGCCCGCTCGAGGAAAAGATCTCCGAGTTCCATAAGCTTAAGACCGAGGGCCATGCGCTGGGGGCGCTGGCCATCATCGCGGTCGACAATCCCATGGTGGCGGCGACCGGCCACCGCATCTGCAACGATTGCATGAAGTCCTGCATCTACCAGAAGCAGCAGCCGGTGGACATCCCGCAGGCGGAGACGCGCACATTGAAGGACGTGCTGGAGCTGCCCTGGGGCTTCGAAATCTACAGTCTGCTGACGCGCTGGAACCCGCTGCACCTGCAGCGGCCCTATCCGAAAGCGCCATCCGGCCGTCGTGTATTGATCGCCGGGATGGGCCCGGCCGGTTTTACGCTCGCCCATCATCTGATCAATGACGGACATACCGTGGTCGGTATCGATGGCTTGAAAATCGAACCGCTGCCCGCGCACATCGGCGGTGTGGCTGCCAACGGTGAGCGTGTCCCATTCGTCCCGGTCCGTGACATCGGCGAATTGTACGAGTCGCTCGATGACCGTGTGCTGGCCGGGTTCGGCGGTGTCGCGGAATACGGCATCACGGTGCGCTGGGACAAGAATTTTCTCAAGCTGATCCGCCTGGTGCTGGAGCGGCGCAGCCAGTTCGCGTTGTTTGGCGGCGTGCGCTTCGGCGGAACACTGACCGTGGATTCGGCATTTGCCTCCGGGTTCGACCACATCGCGCTGGCCAACGGTGCCGGCCGGCCGACCGTGCTGGATATTCCCAATGGTCTGGCGCGCGGCGTGCGCACCGCCTCGGATTTCCTGATGGCGCTGCAATTGACCGGCGCGGCAAAACAAAACTCGATTGCCAATCTGCAGATACGCCTGCCGGTCGTGGTGATCGGCGGCGGCCTCACCGCGATCGACACCGCCACCGAATCGCTGGCCTATTATCCGGTGCAGGTGGAAAAATTCATGCATCGCTACAAGATACTGGTTGCCGAAAGAGGCGAGGAAGCGGTCCGCCAGCGCTGGACTGCAGAGGAGTGCCAGGTCGCCGACGAGTTTCTCGGCCATGCGCTGGCGATCGAGTCCGAGCGCAGCAATGCCGCTGCGGCTGGCCGTGATCCGCATATCGTCGAGTTGCTGCAAAGCTGGGGGGGCGTCACGATCGCCTACCGCAAGCGCCTGATCGACAGCCCCTCTTACACGCTAAACCATGAAGAGGTGGAAAAGGCCCTCGAGGAAGGGATCAGCTTTGCCGAGGCACTGAACCCGACGCGGATCGAGGTCGATATATTCGGTGCGGTGCGTGCGATTCGGATGTCGCAACAATTGCGCAATGAGGCAGGCGAGTGGCGTTCGGGTGCAGAGATCGAAGTCGCGGCGCGCACGATCCTGATTGCCGCCGGCACCCAGCCGAACACCGTGCTGGCGCGCGAAGATCCGGCCCATTTCGAACTCGATGGACGCTACTTTCAGGCTTGCGACGAAGACGGTGCGCCGGTGCGTCCCGAACCGGCCATCTCCAAACCCAAGATCGCGCAGGTGCTGTTGTCAAAACAATCCGATGGCCGTTTCATCAGTTTTTTCGGCGACCTGCATCCTTCCTTCTTTGGCAACGTGGTCAAGGCGATGGGCGGCGCAAAGCAGGGTTATCCCTCGGTCAGTGCAGTGCTGAATCGTTTGCGCCCGGCATCGAATTTATCGGATGCAGAGTTTGTTGCGCAGATCAATGGGGAGTTGCGCGCCACCATCCACGAAGTCATAAGGCTGACGCCGAATATCGTCGAGGTCGTCATCAAGGCGCCGCTGGCCGCGCGGAGTTTCAAGCCCGGGCAGTTTTACCGGCTGCAGAATTACGAGGCCCATGCGCTGCAGATCAACGATACCCATCTGGCGATGGAAGGGCTGGCACTGACCGGTGCCTGGGTCGATCCGCAGCGCGGGCTGATCTCGACCATCGTGCTGGAAATGGGCGGTTCCGCCGATCTGTGCGCGATGCTCAAACCCGGCGAGCCGGTGGTGCTGATGGGGCCGACCGGCACGCCCACCGAGATCCCCGCGGATGAGACCGTGGTGCTGGTGGGTGGCGGACTGGGGAATGCGGTATTGTTTTCGATCGGCCAGGCATTGCGCGCGGCCGGTTCGAAAGTGCTGTATTTCGCCGGATACAAAAAAACCATCGACCGTTACAAGGTTGCCGAAATCGAAAATGCCGCCGATGTGGTGATCTGGTGCTGCGACGAACAGCCCGGTTTTGCGCCTTCACGTCCCCAGGATCACCGCTTCGTCGGCAACATCGTCGAGGCAATGGCTGCCTATGCGAGCGGTGGACTCGGGACGCAGCAGATCCCGTTCGCCGACACCGACCGCATCATCGCAATCGGGTCGGACAGCATGATGGCGGCGGTGGCCGCGGCGCGCCATGCGGTGCTGCAACCTTACCTGAAGCCGCATCATTTCGCGATCGGTTCGATCAATTCTCCGATGCAGTGCATGATGAAGGAGATTTGCGCGCAGTGTTTGCAAGCCCATATTGATCCGGACACCGGCAAGACCAGCTACGTGTTTTCCTGTTTCAACCAGGACCAGCCGCTGGATCGCGTTGATTTCCCGGGACTGAAAGCCCGATTGCGGCAGAATTCGGTTCAGGAAAAACTGACCGCACAATGGATAGACCATTGTCTGATTCGGTTGAACTTGCGCCGGGCCGCGGCCGCATGAGCCGCGATATTCAGACAGGCGACAGTCGCAAGTTTTCATTTTGGGTCCCGAACAATAACGCCAAACATGACAAAATGCGCCGTCTGGAAATAACGAGGTAGTTCAATGGAAGTATATTGGATCTGGTGGCTGGCGGCAGTGGTGCTGGTGATTGCCGAGATAAACAGCGGCACGTTCTATCTGATTGCGGTGGCGTTTGGCCTGGCCGCTGCCGGATTGTCGGCTTATCTGGGTATGGCGTGGGGCGGCCAGGCCGCCATCGCAGCGCTGCTCTGTACGGTTAGCGTGGCAGGAATATATCGCTGGAAGCAGGCCCAGGGGCCGGCACTGGAACAGGCCAATCTCGCCTATGACATCGGACAGACCGTGCAAGCAGTACGCTGGTCGGACGAGCGTCATGCAAGGGTCAGTTATCGCGGCGCGGAATGGGATGCGGAATTGGCCGGGACGGCGTCGGCAGATATGGCGCGGCAAAGTTGGCAGATCAAGGAAATCCTGGGCAGCCGCTTGATCATTGAGTAGGTTTGAACCATAAATAAGCAGTCATCAAGCAGGGGTAAAGCATGGAGATATTTGTAATCGTATTGGGCGTTTTCGCGGCATTGCTGGCATTCCGAACCATCAAGATCGTGCCGCAGCAGAACGCATGGGTAATCGAGCGGTTCGGTAAATATAACAGGACACTGGAGCCCGGTTTGAGTGTCGTTATCCCGTTCATGGATCGGGTCGCCTATCGCCATCGTCTTACCGAATTTCCGATCGATATCGAACCCCAGGTGTGTATTACCCGTGACAACACCCAGGTGCAGGTGGACGGCGTGCTGTATTACCAGATCACCGATGCGGCGCGCGCCAGTTATGGCACATCAAACTACCTCGCCGCGATCACGATGCTGGCGCAAACCGCGTTGCGTTCGGAATGCGGCAAGCGCGACCTGGACAAATTGCTGGAAGACCGAGAGGCGATCAACCGCACCGTGGTATTCGCGCTGGATGAAGCCAGCCCGACCTGGGGTGTGAAGGTGCTGCGTTACGAGATCAAGGACATTACCCCGCCGCAACAGGTGCTCGCCTCAATGCAGAAGCAGATCACCGCCGAGCGCGAAAAGCGCGCGCTGATCGCGCAGTCCGAAGGCAAGAAGCAGGAGGAAATCAACATCGCCGAAGGCAAGATGACCGCCTCGATCCGCGAGTCGGAAGGCTCCAAGCAGGCCGCCATCAACAACGCACAGGGGGAAGCAGAAGCGTTGCTGCTGGTGGCCAACGCCACCGCCGAATCGATCAAGGTTGTCGCCAATGCGATCCAGAGCGAAGGGGGGCTGGTCGCCGTCAATCTCAAGGTGGCCGAACGGTTCGTCGATGCCTTCGGCAACATCGCCAAGCAGGGCAACACCATGATCCTGCCGGGCAACGCCGCCGATATCGCCGGAATGGTGGCCACCGCGATGCAGGTGGTGAAAAAGAGCTGATTGCCGGACATGAAAATCGGTGGATGAAACAGGATTGCTGCGCTTTAACACGAGAATTGCAATGGATCTGAAAGAGACGCAACTGGATTCCGAGTTGATGTATGACGGTGATTTCATCCGGGTGCTAAAGGATAAAGTGCGCCTGCCGGATGGTGCGGTCAGCAGCCGCGAATACATCACCCATCCCGGCGCGGTGGCGGTGCTGGCGATACTGGACAACGGCAATCTGGTGATGGAGCGGCAATACCGCTATCCACTGCATCGCGAATTCATTGAGCTGCCCGCCGGCAAGATCGATCATGGCGAAGACATCCTGGTGTGTGCCCAGCGCGAGTTGCTGGAAGAAACCGGCTATGTGGCGAAAGAATGGATACACCTGACCACGGCATGGCCGTGCATCGGCTACGCCGACGAACGCATGGAATACTTCCTGGCGCGCGGGTTGACCCATCAGGGCCGCCAACTGGATGACGGCGAGTTTCTGGAAGTATTCGAATTGTCGTTGCCGGAGGCGATCGAGTGGATACGGCAGGGCAGGATCAACGACAGCAAGACGATCGTTGGCTTGTTCTGGCTGGAAAAATATTTCAACAGCTGGCAAGATTCAAAACTCCTTCGGGAATGACGGTCATTAATTAAATAAAAAAATCCGTACCGCACGCGGTACGCGCAAAGGGAGAGAAGTGTGGAAGATCTAAGAGTCAGTAACGACACGCTGTTCATCTTGCTCGGCGCCATCATGGTGTTGGCAATGCACGCCGGTTTCGCATTCCTTGAACTCGGGACGGTTCGGAAGAAGAATCAGGTCAATGCGCTGGTCAAGATATTGACCGACTTCGCGATGTCAACGCTGGCATACTTTTTCATCGGTTATATGATTGCCTATGGCACAAATTTTTTTACCGGAGCGGAACAGCTTGCGCAAAAGAGCGGCTACGAACTGGTCAAATTTTTCTTCCTGCTGACTTTTGCCGCCGCGATTCCGGCAATCGTTTCCGGCGGGATCGCCGAGCGCGCCAAATTCCATCCGCAGATGGCTGCGACTTTCATGCTGGTCGGATTCGTTTATCCGTTCTTTGAAGGCATTGCATGGAATCATCATTATGGAATCCAGGCCTGGCTGAAAACCACATTCGGCGCGGAGTTTCATGATTTCGCGGGATCGGTGGTGGTGCATGCCGTGGGTGGCTGGATAGCGCTGGCGGCAGTGCTGCTGCTCGGCGCGCGGCGTGGTCGCTACAACAAGGAAGGGCGTGTCTCGGCCCATCCTCCTTCCAGTATCCCGTTCCTTGCCCTGGGTGCATGGATACTAACGGTGGGATGGTTCGGTTTCAACGTGATGTCGGCACAGACCATCAGTAACATCAGCGGGCTGGTTGCGGTGAATTCGTTGATGGCGATGGTGGGCGGTACGCTGGCCGCGCTGTGGATGGGCAAGAACGACCCCGGCTTTGTGCATAACGGCCCGTTGGCCGGCTTGGTGGCGATCTGCGCGGGTTCCGATGTGATGCACCCGATCGGCGCATTGTTTGTCGGCGGCGTTGCGGGCGTGCTGTTTGTGTCGATGTTTACGCTGACGCAGAACCGCTGGAAGATCGACGATGTGCTCGGCGTGTGGCCGCTGCATGGTTTGTGCGGTGCCTGGGGCGGGATTGCGGCAGGGATATTCGGCCTCAAGGCGCTGGGTGGCCGGGGCGGCGTCAGTTTCATGTCGCAGTTGTGCGGCACCCTGCTCGGTGTGACGATCGCTTTTGTCGGCGGCCTGGTGGTGTACGGGGTGCTGAAAAAGGTTGTTGGCATACGCCTGACTGCGGAAGAAGAATTCAACGGTACCGACCTGAGTGTGCACAAGATCACGGCGACACCGGAACGCGAGTCGGGTTGGTGAGTATCAGTGTTGGCCAGTTGATCGTTGTGCTGGATATGGCTGGCTTTGATACATGCGCCGGGCTATGCCGCAAAACGGCGAAACAGCTTTTAGCCAGTTTTGCTTGAATCCCGGCTTATGGATACAGGCCGCGCCGGTCGCGTGCCGCCAGCACACGGGTGCAGGCGATGATGAAGGCGGCGGTGCGCAGCGAGACCTTGCGTTCCGCGGCCAGTTCGGCCACTGCATGGAACGCGGCTGACATGATGTTTTCCAGCCGGGCATTGATTTCCTGCTCGGACCAGAAAAAGCTCGAGAAATCCTGCACCCACTCGAAATAGCTGACCGTCACGCCGCCGGCGTTGGCAATCACATCCGGCACCACCGTTATACCGCGTGCAGCGAGCACATCGTCGGCTTCGGGCAGTGTCGGGCCGTTGGCCCCCTCGACGATGATTTTGGTGTCGAGGCGTTCCGCGAGTGCCGCATCGATCTGGCTCTCGAGCGCTGCCGGTACCAGGAAGTCGCTGGGCACCAGCCAGAAATCATCCGCACTGATAATTTCCACGCCCGGCATATCGACGAGCCGGGCGCCGGTCTTGACCAATGCAATGGCAGCTCCGACATCGATACCGGCCGGATTGGCCACGCTGCCGCTGGCATCCTGGAGCGCCACGATACGCGCCCCGGCAGCAGCGAAACTTTGCGCGGCCACCGAACCTACATTACCGAAACCCTGTATCACCACGCGGGCATCCTTGATGGCCACCCCCTGAAGCAAACCCGCTTCGCGCGCCGTGACAAAAACACCGCGCCCGGTTGCTTCGCGACGACCCAGGCTGCCGCCCAGACTGATAGGCTTGCCGGTCACGACACCGGACACCGTGGTGCCCTGATTGACGGAATAGGTATCCATCATCCATGCCATGGTCTGTTCATTGGTGCCGACATCCGGTGCCGGAATATCCTTGTTCGGGCCGATAAGAAGGCCGATCTCCGAGGTATAGCGGCGCGTCAGCCGCTCCAGTTCTGTCGTCGACAGCAATGCCGGATCTACCCGCACGCCGCCTTTTGCGCCGCCGAAGGGCAAGTTCAGGGCCGCGCATTTGATGGTCATCCAGCCGGACAGCGCCATGACTTCATTCATGGTCACGCCCGGATGAAAACGCACGCCGCCCTTGCCGGGACCGCGCGAAAGATTGTGATGAACCCGGTACCCCTCGAAATGTGCCAGCGTGCCGTCATCGCGATGGATCGGTATACCGACATATAGCACCCGTTTCGGATGCTTTAGCGTTTCCAGCCAGTAGCCGAGTTTTCCAAGGTGCGGCGCCACGCGGTCGATCTGCTCGATGAAGCTGGCCCAAGGCTGTGGCTTTGCAGGATCCAGAAAAGACAGCATGTTGTTAGTCGTTGTCCCGGTCATCATTTATCCCCCATCCACCTGTGGTGTGTTCGATCGCGCAACATTGAATTTCTGAACGTTTCATCATGTTACTCCTTGCAGGCACGATAGGACCAACATTCCGGGCGCAGCGAATTCGGGATTGCAAGCGGTTTGGTCTCTGTTCAAGGAATGCGCAATTACATTTCCGTCCAGGCGGCAGTCGATCAGGAAATGGAATGCCCTCGTTGAGTTTGCATCCTGTGGTTATTGCTGTTCGGGGGTGTTCCGGGCTATTTTTAGCGCAGCCCCCGCCTGTTAAAATAACAGCGCACGGGCTATTTTGATTTTCTCGCGTCACGCAAAGGTGTAGCATGTCGGTTATTCGAATTAAAGCATGCCCGAGATTTGCAATGAATAAAAAACGTCCAAAACACCTCGCGCTGCATAAAATCAAATTGCCGCTTCCCGGTATCGTATCCATACTCCATCGCATCAGTGGATTAATGCTGTTCATTGCATTGCCGGTGCTGTTACTGATGCTGCAGTACAGCCTGAACTCGATTGCAACCTATACCGAATTGATGACCGTGCTTGCATACCCATTGGTAAAGTTGGTGTTGCTGGGCTTGTTGTGGGCGTTCCTGCATCATTTTTGCGCCGGCTTGCGTTATCTCGCAGTTGACCTGCATCTGGTGAGAAATCTCGCCCAGGCGCGCAACAGCAGCAGGGTAGTGATGTTGGTGAGTCTTGCGCTGACGGTATTTCTGGGGGTGAAGCTATGGTGAAACGTGTCGTGGTCGGTGCCCACTACGGACTTCGCGATTGGCTGATACAGCGCATCACGGCAATATTGATGGTGTTGTACTTGATATCAATCACCGGATATCTGCTGATGCAGCCCTATCTGGATTATGACGTCTGGACCGGCCTGTTCTCCAGTCAGGCCGTGCGCACGTTCACGTTGTTGTTCCTGTTGAGCCTGTTCTATCACGCCTGGGTCGGCATACGCGACATCGTGATGGATTATGTGAATTCTGCCGCCGCGCGATTGGTGGTTCATGTGCTGGTGATACTGGCGTTGCTGCTGTATGCGATATGGTCGGTTGAAATTTTGTGGGGAATGTAATGAAAATTTGTTTGTCGGGCGAATCGCGGTGTCGCGTGCTCGCTCATTCCTCGCCTATCAGGCTCGATATGTCTTCGTCATTCGCTGCGCGGCTTCTTGCGCTTCATCCCGAAAAACAAATTTCAAAAGGTTCAATTAACAATGGCAGTCGCTAAACGTACATTCGATGTGGTGGTGGTCGGCGCGGGCGGTTCCGGAATGCGCGCGGCATTGCAATTGGCGCATGCCGGGCTGAAAGTGGCGGTATTGTCCAAGGTATTTCCCACCCGTTCCCATACGGTCGCGGCACAGGGCGGCATCGCCGCCTCGCTGGGCAATATCAAAGAGGATAACTGGCACTGGCATATGTATGACACGGTGAAAGGTTCTGACTACCTCGGCGACCAGGACGCCATCGAGTTCATGTGCCGCGCCGCGCCGGAAGTGGTCTACGAGCTGGAACATTTCGGCATGCCGTTCGATCGCACCGAGGCCGGGAAGATTTATCAGCGTCCCTTCGGCGGCCACATGCAGGATTACGGCAAGACCCCGGTTGATCGCGCCTGTGCGGCGGCCGATCGCACCGGACATGCCATGTTGCACACGCTGTACCAGCAGAATGTGAAAGCCAACACGCATTTTTTCGTCGAATGGATGGCACTGGACCTGATCCGTGACGAAGACGGGGATGTGCTCGGCGTGACCGCAATGGAAATCGAAACCGGTGAGACGATGATATTCCAGGCGCGCGCCACCTTGCTTGCGACCGGTGGTGCGGGACGAATCTTTCATTCCAGTACCAACGCCTATATCAATACCGGCGACGGACTGGGCATGGTGGCGCGCGCAGGGATTCCGCTTGAGGACATGGAGTTTTTCCAGTTCCACCCGACCGGTGTGTATGGTGCGGGGGTGCTGATCACCGAAGGGGTGCGCGGTGAGGGCGGTTATCTGGTCAACAAGGACGGTGAGCGCTTCATGGAAAAGTACGCGCCGAACGCGAAAGATCTGGCCAGCCGCGACGTGGTGTCCCGCGCGATGACGATCGAAATCAATGAAGGGCGCGGCTGCGGCAAGCACGGCGATCACGTCATGCTGAAGCTGGACCATCTCGGCGAGGACGTGATCCGGCAGCGTTTGCCCGGCATTCGCGAGATTGCGCTGAAATTTGCCCATGTCGATCCGGCCAAGGCGCCGATCCCGGTTGTACCCACCGCCCATTACATGATGGGCGGCATACCCACCAATTTCCACGGCCAGGTCGTTGCGCCCTACAAGACCGGCCCCGATGAGGCGGTGCACGGCTTGTATGCAGTCGGTGAATGCGCCTGCGTGTCGGTGCACGGTGCGAATCGCCTGGGCTGCAATTCCCTGCTTGACTTGATGGTGTTCGGTCGCGAAGCGGGCAGGCAGATTATCGAGGATCTGAACAACAACCCGCATCCCAAACCCCTGCCGGCCGATGCTGCCGAGCGTCCGCTGGCGCGCCTGGCGCGCCTGGAAAACCAGAAGAACGGCGAGCGTGTTCCCGAGGTGGGCGATGCGATGCGCAGGACCATGCAGAAGAATTGCGGGGTGTTTCGTTTCCCGGGCTTGCTGGCCGAGGGTGTGGAACAGATCAGGAAAATCGCCGAACGGGTTGCCAACACCGAAATCCGGGACAAGAGCAAGGTATTCAACACCGCACGCATCGAGGCGCTGGAACTTGACAACCTGATCGAGGTCGCACAGGCGACCATGGTTGCCGCACAGGCGCGCCAGGAAAGCCGCGGCGCCCATGCGCGCGATGATTTCCAGCAGCGCGATGACGTGAACTGGCTCAAGCACAGCCTGTATTTTCGCGAGGGACGCCGGCTGGATTACAAGCCGGTCCGGTTGAAACCATTGACAGTTGAATCGTTTCCGCTCAAGGCGCGTGTTTATTGATAAAACAACTGATATGACTACTGGCCATCTGACTAACCCAGCACAAGACGCTGGGCAAGTCATTGGTTACGGCCATCACGCTGGTAAAACTACCAGCCAGTAAGTCGCCCAAGAACGGCGGCCAACTGGTCGGTTATTAGGAGCAGGCAATGAAGTTTCGTATCTACCGCTACAACCCGGACAAAGACACTGCACCGTATATGCAGGACTATGAGCTGGACATCAGGCATGATGACAGTACCCAGGGGAAGATGCTGCTCGACGCGTTGCTGATGATCAAGGAACAGGATGACAGCCTGTCATTGCGCAAATCTTGCCGCGAAGGCGTGTGCGGGTCGGATGCGATGAACATCAACGGGCGCAACGGGCTGGCCTGCATCACGCCGCTGCATACACTCAAGGAACCGGTCGAATTGCGGCCGCTGCCTGGGCTGCCGGTGATCCGCGACCTGATTGTGGACATGACGCAGTTCTTCAAGCAATACCATTCGGTCAAGCCCTACCTGATCAACAACGAGCCGCCGCCGGAAACCGAGCGGTTGCAATCGCCCGAGCAACGTGCGCATCTGAATGGTCTGTATGAGTGCATCCTGTGCGGCTGCTGCACCACGGCCTGCCCGTCGTTCTGGTGGAACCCGGACAAGTTTGTCGGTCCGGCCGGCTTGTTGCAGGCCTACCGCTTTGTCGCCGACACGCGCGACCAGGCCACCAGCGAGCGACTCGATGACCTGGAAGATCCGTACCGTTTGTTTCGCTGCCACACCATCATGAATTGCGTGGACGTGTGCCCAAAGGAATTGAATCCGACCGAAGCAATCGGAAAAATAAAGGATATGATGGTCAAGCGCATGGTATGAAAAACCTGGAACGAATACGCTGGCGGAGCAGGCGCGGATTGCTGGAACTGGATATCGTGCTGGGCCGCTTCATCGACAGGCATTATGTCCAGCTTGACGATGCAGGACAAAGGGCTTTCGAGGAATTGCTGGATACGCCCGACAATTTGCTCTGGGATATGATAGTCGGGAGAGCGGAGCGAGGGGTACAACAAGCGGCGCCGGAAAGTCACCAGGCGTTGCTGGAATTGATCAGGTCATCCTGAAGTCACGCTTAATTGGAGGAATACTGATGGAGAACAAGCAACGTATCGCTACACTGACCCTTGACGACGGGCGCAGTATCGAATTACCCATCCTGTCCGGCACCCTGGGGCCGGATGTGGTTGATGTGCGCGCCATAAACAAGCTGGGTGTATTCACCTATGATCCATCATTCACGGCCACGGCCAGCTGCACGTCGACGATTACTTTTATCGACGGTGATGCGGGGTTGTTGTATTACCGCGGTTATCCCATTGAACAGCTTGCCGAGAAATCGGAATTTCTCGAGGTTTGCTATCTGCTCAAGTTCGGGGAATTGCCGAACGCCGAACAAAAAGCGGCTTTCATGCAAAAGGTCACCAAGCACACCATGGTGCACGACCAGTTGAACCGCTTCTACAACGGCTTTCGCCGCGACGCGCACCCGATGGCGGTGATGGTGGGCGTGGTGGGGGCGCTGTCGGCGTTCTACCATGATTCGCTGGACATCAATAACCCCGAGCATCGGGAGATATCGGCAATGCGCCTGATCGCCAAGGTGCCGACCATCGCCGCGATGGCCTACAAGTACAACACCGGCGAACCGTTCATGTACCCGAAGAACAGCTTCAACTATGTGGAAAACTTCATGTACATGATGTTCGGCGTTCCGTCGGAGGATTATGTGCAGAATCCGGTTCTGGTGCGTGCGCTGGAACGCATCTTCATACTGCATGCCGATCATGAGCAGAATGCTTCCACCGCGACGGTGCGTCTGGCCGGTTCAAGCGGGGCTAACCCGTTTGCCTGTGTCGCGTCGGGGATCGCCGCGCTGTGGGGCCCGGCGCATGGCGGTGCCAACGAGGCCGCGTTGAATATGCTGGAAGAGATCGGTGATGTTTCGCACGTGAAGGAGTATGTTAAGGGTGTAAAGGACAAAAAATACCGCCTGATGGGTTTTGGTCACCGCGTCTACAAGAACATGGACCCGCGCGCCAGCGTGATGCGCCAGACCTGTTACGAGGTGCTCAAGGAACTCAGGCTCGAAAATGACAAACTGTTCGAGCTGGCGATGGAGCTGGAGCGTGTCGCGTTGAGCGACCCGTACTTCATCGAACGGAAACTGTATCCAAACGTAGATTTCTATTCCGGGATCGTGTTGCGCGCACTGGGCATTCCAAAAAACATGTTCACGGTCATTTTCGCGCTGGCGCGCACCATAGGCTGGGTGTCGCAATGGAACGAGATGGTGGGGGACGCTGAGCAAAAGATCGGCCGTCCGCGCCAGCTCTATCGGGGCGCCACCAAGCGCGATTACATTCCAGTGGAGAAGCGTTGAACAAACCGGTCAATTTCATGCAGTGGATGCAGGGCAATTCGCTCCTGTTCGGTGCCAATGCGCCCTTTGTCGAGGAGCTGTACGAGCAATACCTGGCCAATCCCGGTTCCGTTACGGCTGAGTGGCGCAGCTATTTCGACGCGTTGCCGCCACTGCCGGTGGGCACGCATGACCAATCGCACAGCCAGATTCAGCGTTCGTTTGCAGCCATGCCCAAGACAGCTCACGGGCCTTTTCTGACACCGGATGCCGAGCTGGAGCGCAAGCAGGTTTTTGTGCTGCAACTCATCAATGCACATCGCTTTCTCGGCGTGCGTGTCGCCAATCTCGATCCGTTGAACCGTTTTGCCAAGCCGGTGGTCGCCGAGCTTGACCCGGCTTATTACGGTCTGGCCGAGTCGGACATGGACAACACTTTCGACACCGGTTCGCTGGTGGGTGGAGCACGCATGACCTTGCGTGAAATTCTCAAATTGCTGCGCCAGACCTACTGCGGAAATATCGGCGCGGAATACATGTATATCAGCGATATCACGCAGAAACGCTGGGTGCAGAACCGGCTGGAAAGTTCCCGCGGACAGGCCGGTTATGATGCCGCGATGCGGCGCCGAATCCTGGAACGTATCACCGCCGCGGAAACGCTGGAACGTTATCTGCACACCAAATTCGTCGGACAAAAAAGGTTTTCTCTTGAAGGCGGAGAAACTTTGATCGCCTCGCTTGACCATTTGCTGCAGCGTGCCGGCGAGAACGGGGTGCGGGAAGCCGTGATCGGCATGGCACACCGCGGGCGTCTCAACGTGCTGGTGAATATTCTCGGCAAGCAACCGGGCATGTTGTTCGCCGAATTCGAGGGGATTCATGCCGAGCACCTTACTTCCGGCGACGTCAAATACCACCAGGGCTTTTCCGCAGACATAGGAACGCCGGGTGGCGAACTGCATGTCGCGCTGGCCTTTAACCCATCCCATCTGGAGATCGTCGATCCGGTGGTGGAAGGTTCGGTGCGCGCACGCCAGCATCGTCTCAAGGATATCAACGGATCCAGGGTGATTCCGATACTGATCCACGGGGACGCTGCGTTCGCCGGTCAGGGTGTGGTGATGGAAACGCTGGCCATGTCACAGACACGGGGTTATGGAACCGGCGGCACAGTACATATCATTGTCAACAACCAGATCGGATTTACCGCATCCGACTCGCGCGACGTGCGATCCAGCACCTATTGCAGCGATGTGGCCAAAATGATCGACGCCCCGATCTTTCATGTGAATGCGGACGATCCGGATGCGGTTTTGCTGATCACCGAGATCGCGCTGGATTACCGCATGCATTTCAACCGGGATGTGGTGATTGATCTGATTTGCTTCCGCAAGCTCGGGCACAACGAGCAGGACGAGCCACTGGTCACACAACCGTTCATGTACAGCTTCATCCGCCAGCATCCCGGCACGCGCGCCTTGTATGCGCAGCGTCTGGAGGAACAGGGCGTGTTGCAACCCGGCGAAGCGGACGAGATGGTCGCGACCTACCACACGGCGATGGATGCAGGGCGCAATTCGATTCAGCCCGCTCTGGAAGGCAGCAAATCCAAGTATGGGGTGGACTGGTCCAGGTTCCAGAATGACGTAACCTGGGATGCGGGAGTGAACACCGCGGTGCCGCTGGAGCGATTGCAGCAACTTGCGATCCCGCTGATCACCGTTCCGAAAGATTTCATACTGCAATCGCGTGTGCAGAAGATCATCGAAGATCGTACTGCGATGGCGAACGGCGAAATGTCGCTGGACTGGGGCATGGCGGAAACCCTCGCATACGCCACGCTGCTCACGGAAGGTTATCCGGTGCGTCTCAGCGGACAGGACAGCGGGCGGGGTACATTTTTTCACCGCCACGCCGCCTGGCATGACCAGAAGCTCGTGAAAAATGGCGATGGTGTGTACATACCCCTGCAACATGTTGCGCCTGACCAGGCCGATTTTGTGGTGATTGACTCACTGTTGTCCGAAGAAGCCGTGCTGGGTTTTGAATACGGTTATGCCACAGCCGAGCCGAATTCCCTGGTGCTGTGGGAAGCGCAGTTCGGCGATTTTGCCAATGGTGCGCAGGTGGTGATCGACCAGTTCATTGCCGCCGGTGAAGTGAAGTGGGGCAGGAAATGCGGGCTGGTGATGCTGTTGCCGCATGGCTATGAGGGGCAGGGTGCGGAGCATTCCTCGGGGCGCGTCGAACGATATTTGCAACTGTGCGCCGACTACAATATCCAGGTGTGCATTCCATCAACGCCTGCGCAGATGTTCCACCTGCTGCGCCGCCAGATGCTGCGGCCGATGCGCAAACCGTTGATCGTGTTTACGCCCAAAAGCATGTTGCGCAGCAAGGAGGCGGCATCACCGCTTGCCAGCTTTACGCAGGGGCGGTTCCAGCCGGTGATTGCAGAAGTCGATACGCTGGTTGCCGCCAAGGTGCGCCGCATTATCGCGTGCAGCGGCAAGATCTATTACGAGTTGCTTGCCGCCCGCCGCGCCAGGGAAATAACGGACATGGCAATCATACGTATCGATCAGCTTTATCCGTTCCCGCACGATGATTTTGCCGCGCAGATTGCAGCCTATCCGAATGCCACAGAAGCGTTGTGGTGCCAGGAAGAGCCCGGGAACCAGGGCGCGTGGCATCGCATCCAGCATTATCTGCTGCGTCATTTGCGCGAGGGTATGCATCTCGACTACGCGCTGCGTCCCTCATCCGCCGCCCCTGCCGCAGGCTATCTGGCGGTGCATCAGGAACAGCAAAAAGCAGTGATCGAAGCGGCCTTCCGCGACGATCTCAACATCAAACCCAATCCCGGAGCATCACACCATGGCCATCATTGACGTCAAAGTACCAGAACTGTCGGAATCCGTATCAGAAGCGACGCTGCTGAACTGGCACAAACAAGTTGGCGAGGCTGTCACCGAGGGGGAAAATCTGATCGATGTGGAGACCGACAAGGTGGTGCTTGAATTGCCCGCTTCCAAGAGCGGTGTGCTGAGCAAGATCATCAGGGGAGATGGCGAAAAGGTAGGCAGCAATGAACTGATCGCGCAGATCGACACGGCTGCGGTTGCGGCCAAACCGGCCGCGCCGCAGGCAGCTGCCGCAGCGGCCGTGCCGCCTTCGGTGCGCAAACTGGCGCGCGAACATGAGATTGACGCCGGCAGCCTGCAAGGCAGCGGACGCAGCGGGCGCGTCACCAAAGAGGATGTGCTGAATGCGATGCAGCAGGTTTCGCAGGTGGAAGTCCCTGTTAACCGGGAGCCGCAGGCCGTGCCTGCCATCGCTCCGTCAGGCAATCGTCCCGAACAGCGCGTGGCGATGACGCGCATCCGCCAGCGCATTGCCGAACGCCTGCTGCAATCGCAGCAGAATGCCGCGATCCTCACCACCTTCAACGAGGTCAACATGCAGCCGGTTATGGATCTGCGCAACCGTTACAAGGAAGCGTTCGAAAAGAAACACGGCGTGAAACTCGGTTTCTCCTCGTTTTTCGTCAAGGCCGCGCTGCTGGCGCTGCAGAAATTTCCCATCGTCAACGCCTCGATTGACGGAACCGACATCATCTACCACGGCTACTTCGATATCGGCGTCGCCATCGGCAGCGAACGCGGACTGGTTGTGCCGATCATCCGCGATGCAGACAAGCTGTCTCTTGCCGACATCGAAAAACAGATCACCGATTTTGGCGCCCGGGCCAAGGTAGGGAAACTGACGATGGAGGAACTCACCGGCGGCACGTTCTCGATTTCCAATGGCGGCGTGTTTGGCTCGATGCTCTCCACGCCCATCATCAACCCGCCCCAGGCCGCCATCCTTGGCATCCACGCGACCAAGGACCGCCCGGTCGCCGAGAACGGATCGGTGGTAATCCGCCCGATGAACTACCTCGCGCTGTCCTACGACCACCGCATCATTGACGGACGCGAAGCGGTGCTGTTCCTGGCCACGATCAAGGAGGCGCTGGAGTACCCGGGGAGGGTGTTGCTGGATTTGTAAAAGTTGTTGTCAGTCCCGCGAACGCGGGAATCCAGTTTGTAGGAGCGGGCCCTGCGTGTGTTGTTGGGGCTTCAGCCCCTTACAACCACGGCGTACCCCTTGCGGGTGCTGCCCGCGAAACCAGCTTCAAATTGAAGATCAAAACCGCCGGGGGTAGCCCGGCAGCTAGTCACTTTTTCTTGCGTCGCCAAGAAAAAGTAACCAAAAAGAAGGCGACCCCGGTTTGCCGCCGCTGCGCGGTCCCCTGCGTTGCTCGACTGGTCAGGCGGCTGCGGAACTCGCGCTACGCGCTCAGACAGTCCTCGCCGAAATCCCCTGACCAGCCTCCGCTACTCGGCGGCGCACAGGGGATGAAAAGCAAAACCGAAAACCGAAAACCGGGTGGGCAACAAGTTGCCCACCATACTGAAGTAGATGAGCAAAACAATTTAATTCTGGTGCATTAGGGCCTTCCGCAAGATTCATAAAGGAAATTTGAAATGGCAAAGAAAGCACTAAAACATATAAAGGGCCCTGATTTCACAAAGTACTTTGTTCCAATTATTGAAATTCTTCGGGAATTGGGCGGCTCAGGTAATCCCGCTGAAGTTACGGATCTGATTATTGAGCGCTATAACATTTCCGAAGAGGAGCTTGAGTTAAAAAATAAAAATGGTGGTTCTACGGTAAAAAATCGAATTGCGTGGGCCAGATTCTATCTGGTTAAAGGTGGGGTTCTTGACTCTACTAAACGTGGAGTTTGGACACTCAAGCCAAATTACTTGGAACTAATTGACCTCGACAAGCCAAGCGAATTCTTCTCTAGGACACATGGTATTTTTGACAAGAAAAAAGAAGTGTCCTCAACAGATACATCTAAAGCATTTGGAATAGATGAAGAGATAGAAGAAAAGGTAGAAGATGAAAATTATCGTGAGCAGGTTCTTGAAATTTTGAAGCAACTCCCGCCTGAAGGATTTGAGCGGCTATGCCAACGGCTACTTCGTGAATCTGGATTTTCACATGTAAAAGTTACAGGTAAATCGGGAGACGGGGGAATTGATGGATATGGTGTTTTGGAATTGAACCCACTGATGAGTTTCAAAGTCCTTTTTCAGGCGAAAAGATACAAGGATGTCGTTTCTACAGACAAGGTAAGGGACTTTAGGGGCGCAATGGCCGGGAGGGCAGATAAGGGAATCATCATCACTACTGGGCGGTTCACCCAAGATGCAAAAAATGAGTCCGTTCGGGACGGAGTACCCCCTATAGAATTGGTTGATGGTGAGAAGTTGGTTTCAATGTTTGAAAAGCTTGAATTCGGGCTGACTCCAAGAGTTGTTTTTGATATCAATCATGATTTTTTTAAAGAGTTTGAATAGTAGGTAGGAGCCCGGTAGGGTGGGCACGACTTTGTGCCCACGCAGCAATTCAACAGATGGTGGGCACAACGTGCCCACCCTACGATTTTAGGGTTTTGGAGTTTTCGCTTTTCCTCCCCTGTGCGCCGCCTTGATCGGGCGCGAACGAGCGGTGCGGTTGGGCGAGCACTGTTTGAGCACGTGGCCGCGTAGCGGATCGTGCGAGTTGCGCAGCCCCGCTCGTTTGTGGCTGATCGAGGGAACCGCGTAGCGGCGGCAAACCGGGGTCGCCTTCTTTTTGGTTACTTTTTCTTTGGCGAAGCAAGAAAAAGTGACTAGCTGCCGGGCTACCCCCGGCGGTTCTGACTTTGCTTAGGACAGACTTATTACCTCATACATGGACTGCAAAAAAACTATGAAGAAATTTTCCGCTTATAGAATATTTGAACAGGACGGCAAATCTCAAGGCCGTTTCGTCGACCTGACGCTGGACGATCTCGACCCCGGCGAGGTCGTCATCGAGGCGCATTACTCCAGCGTCAATTACAAGGACGCGCTCGCCGCCACCGGTGCGGGCAAGGTGATACGCCGTTTTCCCTGCGTGGGGGGCATCGATGTCTCGGGCGTGGTGAAGGATTCATCAGATTCGCGCTTCAAAATTGGCGACGAGGTGCTGGTGACCGGTTACGACATGGGTGTCGCGCACGACGGCGGTTACGCCGGCTATGTGCGCGTGCCGGCCGACTGGGTGGTGCCGCTGCCCAATGGATTGTCGTTGTGGGACGCGATGGCATTGGGTACGGCGGGTTTCACCGCAGCACTGTCC
>DATKVR010000017.1:0-19932 GCA_035529955.1 Gallionella sp. | reverse complement strand
AGCCTCAGTGCCTGCACATGTTTCGCCGCCGGTCATCCATTCGCTGGGACTGGTCGAGTACCGGCCGATCTGGGATGCGATGAAGAAATTTACCGCCGAGCGCAACAACGAAACGCGCGACGAGATCTGGCTGGTGCAGCATCCGCCCGTGTACACGCAAGGACTGGCCGGCAAGCCGGAACACCTGCTGCACAACACCGATATTCAGGTGGTCAAGATCGATCGCGGCGGGCAGATCACTTATCACGGTCCCGGGCAGATTGTCGCTTACCTGCTGCTCGACATGCGCCGCTGGAAGATCGGCGTGCGCCAGCTGGTGCGCCTGATGGAGCAGGCGGTGATCGACCTGCTCGCCGAATTCGGGGTGTCTGCGCACGGGCGCGAAGATGCGCCCGGCGTGTATGTGGGGGATGCGAAGATCGCGGCATTGGGATTGAAGATCAAGAACGGCTATTGTTATCACGGGCTGTCGTTCAATGTCGACATGGACCTGACCCCGTTTGCCAGTATCAACCCGTGCGGCTATGCCGGACTGCGTATCACGCAGGCTTGCGAGCAGGGCATTAACTACTCGATCAACGAGCTGCAGGCCCATCTTGCGCAGAATCTGGTGCACGGATTGCAGCGGCATTATCTGGAGAAGACGCAACCGCTCTGATAGCCCAGCATCACATTAGAACAATACCAAGAAGCATGAAGTGCGCTACAAGCAGTGAAAAATCCCTGATCTTCGCGATGCTGGCATTGCTGCTGATCATGGTACTTTCCGCCATCCATGCCTATGACCGCACCACCTGGTTCATGGAGGTCGCGCCTATCTTTATTTCGTTGCCGGTCATGATGGCGACCTACCGGCGTTTCCCGCTGACCACGCTGTTGTATGTGCTGATCTCCTTCCATGCGCTGGCAATGGGCCGGGCGCGGACGAATTCCTCGGCACGCAGGGCGATCCGTGGGATACTCAATCGGACATGCTGTTTGCCTTTATCGGGGCGATGAGCGCAATGGTATTATTGTCCCGTTGGCACGACAGCGAAATGCGCAGAGTAGAGATGCACAAAGTTAAACAAGGAGATTCAGTTTGACCGAAAACAAGCAAACCGGTACGCCCGAAAAGCAAACCAGCCACGCCAAAACCGCGCGCAACCCGATCAAGATCATTCCGCTGCAGCAGCGCCTGCGCAAGCCGGACTGGATACGCGTGAAGTCCGGCAGCGGTCAGGCCTATCACGACGTGAAACGCATGCTGCGCGAGCACAAGCTGCACACCGTGTGTGAAGAGGCGTCCTGCCCCAACATCGGCGAGTGCTTCGGCAAGGGCACCGCGACCTTCATGATCCTGGGCGATGTGTGCACGCGGCGCTGCCCGTTCTGCGACGTGGCGCACGGCAAGCCACTGGCGCCGGATGTGAACGAACCCGAAAACCTGGCGCGCTCGATTGGCCTGCTCAAACTGAAATACGTGGTCATCACCAGCGTGGACCGCGACGATCTGCGCGACGGAGGCGCGCGGCATTTTTCCGATTGCCTGGGTGCGATTCGCGCCAGTTCACCCGCGACACGGCTCGAAATACTGGTGCCGGATTTTCGCGGCCGGCTGGATGAGGCGCTGGATGCGCTCGCCGTCAGCCTGCCCGATGTGCTGAACCACAATCTGGAAACGGTGCCGCGTTTGTACAAGCTGGCGCGCCCCGGTGCGGATTACGTGCACTCGCTGAAGTTGCTCAAGGATTTCAAGGCGCGCTTCCCGGCCATCCCGACCAAGTCCGGTTTGATGCTGGGCCTGGGCGAAACCGACGAAGAAGTGCTGGAGGTGATGCGCGATCTGCGCGCGCACGACGTGAACATGCTGACCATCGGCCAGTATCTGCAACCTTCCGACGGGCACCTGCCGGTGCTGCGCTATGCGCCGCTGGAATCGTTCGCAATGTTCGAACAGGCCGCCGAGGAAATGGGTTTTAGCCACGCGGCCTGCGGCCCGATGGTGCGCAGCAGTTATTTCGCCGACGAGCAGGCGCACCAGGCCGGTGTTGATATGGGCTGAGCATCCTTGCCGCGTGTTAAACTGCGTCCCGAAGCTGGCTAGACAGTCGCCGCGCACGCAAGTGCGGGGAGGAAAGTCCGGGCTCCACAGAGCAGAATGCCGGTTAACGACCGGACACCGTGAGGTGATGAACAGTGCCACAGAAAATAAACTGCCCAAGTACCGCAAGCCCCCGCAAGGGGGACGCCGAATGACTCTCGCCGCAAGGCGGCGGTCATGACGCAGGTAACGGCGAGGGTGAAACGGCGGGGTAAGAGCCCACCGCGGACGTGGTAACACGGACGGCACGGTAAACTCCATTCGGAGCAAGACCAAATAAGCTGGCTATGACGTTGCTCGCGTCGCCAGCGGGTAGGTTGCTTGAGCGTCAGGTAACGAAACGCCTAGAGGAATGACTGTCCACGACAGAACCCGGCTTATCGGCCAGCTTCACCTATTTGATGCATGCCTGCTAGCGAACTGGCGCGACACAATATGTTCGATGCCAGACTTTTTGAAATCGCTAGGGCTTCGTACCCGGTTCCACTCCGTACCCTTTCTGATCCTGAATCCCCCGCTCATCACAAACAGCTTTAGCTTGCCTACGCAATGTATTATTTATTAAGCATATTTATTTTTCATTAAGTTTCCGCTCTAACTCCTTGTCCTGTAAAGATAAATCCTGTTTTTCCGCTTGACCATTGCGTTTTTTTTCAATATAGTGGGTTCAAGTGGTGAAAAGTGGGAAAAAGTGGGGGATAAGGGCATGTTTCAGGGCGCAACACAACTCAATCTGGACAGCAAAGGAAGGCTCGCGATACCGGCGCGTCATCGCGACATGCTGCTCAGCGAGTACGCGGGCAACCTGGTGCTGACCGCCGATGCCGATGGCTGCCTGCTGGTCTATCCGCAACCGGAGTGGCAACCGATACGCGAGAAGCTGCTCAAACTTTCCGCACTCAATCCAAAGATCCGCGCCCTGCAACGCCGTCTGGTCGGTTATGCCGAAGATGTGGTGATGGACGGCGCCGGACGGGTCTTGATTTCTCCCGCCTTGCGCGGCTATGCCGTACTGGACAAGCGCGTGATGCTGGTCGGCCAGGGCAACAAATTCGAATTGTGGGACGAGGCAAAATGGCAGGCGCAGCAGGAAGCGGCGCTGTCGTTCATGGATGGTGAATTGCCGCCGGAGCTCGAGGGTTTTTCTTTGTGAGCGAGGGCTTGTCCCACGTCACCGTTCTGTTGCATGAGGCAGTCGAAGCGCTCGCGATCAAACCGGATGGCATTTACGTGGACGGTACATTCGGACGCGGCGGGCATAGCGCAATGATATTGGAACGGTTGGGCAGCCAGGGAAAATTGATTGCGCTCGACAAGGATCCGGCAGCCGTGGCGGTTGGCAATGAATGGCGCGATACAAGATTCAGCATGGTGCATCGCAGCTTTGCGCATATTGCGGAAGTATTGGGCGAGCAGAACGTGGATCGGGTGGACGGCATCCTGCTTGACCTGGGCGTGTCTTCACCGCAACTGGATGAAGCGGCGCGCGGCTTCAGTTTTCGTTTTGACGCGCCGCTGGACATGCGCATGGACAGCAGCAGCGGGATCACAGCGGCGCAGTGGCTGGCAACGGTGGACGAAGGCTTGTTAACGGAGGTGATACGTGAATACGGCGAAGAACGGTTTGCTAAGCAGATTGCAAGAGCGATTATTGCGGCGCGCGCAATCGAACCCATCCACACCACGCGGCAACTTGTCGAGCTGGTTGGTAAAGCGGTGCGCACCCGTGAGGCAGGGCAGAACCCGGCGACACGCACCTTTCAGGCTATACGGATTTATATCAACCAAGAGCTCGAAGAGCTTGCGCGGGTCTTGCCGGAGTGTATGACACACTTAAAAATCGGGGGGCGCATGGTGGTGATCAGTTTTCATTCGCTGGAAGACCGCATCGTGAAGCACTACATGCGTGATATGGCGCAGGGTGACAAGTTGCCGCGCAATGTCCCTATCCGTGCCAGCGAAGTGCCACCGGGAAAGCTGAAATTAATCGGCAAAGCGGTTCGCATTGGCGCCGCGGAGCTGCTGACCAATCCGCGTGCGCGCAGCGCGGTGATGCGTATTGCGGAGCGCAGCGATGCCGCATAGCGGAACAGCGGGAGCCGAACACACATGAGGGCGGCGATCGGTGGCGTTCCGGAGCAATTCATGGGCAGGTTCGACAGGCTCAGCCCTGTCTACCAGGGCCTGCTGCTGCTGCTGGTGGTGGTGTGCGGGTTGAGTGTGGTTACCTCTCAGTTCCAGGCGCGCAAGCTGTTTGTCGAATTGCAGAGGGACAAGGATCAGGCGCAGCAAATGGATGTCGAGTGGGGGCAGTTGCAGCTTGAGCAAAGCACATGGGCTACGCCGGCACGCGTGGAAAAAATCGCCGTGAATAAATTGCAAATGCAATTGCCGAAAAGCGGACAGATTAAATTTATACAACTTATGCCTGATAGCGGGATAAAACCACAGCAATGAATTACGCGGCCAATGCAAAATCTGAGATCAAGGCGAACTTGCCTGAATGGCGCGCCACTGTTCTGTATTCGCTGTTGCTCGCCGGGCTTGCAGGGTTGCTCGGTCGCGGGGTGTATTTGCAGGGGATACACGATGACTTTCTGCAGGAAAAAGGCAAAGCACGCTACAGCCGGGTGATCGAGATGAGCGCACACCGGGGCACGATCTACGACCGTAACGGGGTGCCGCTTGCGGTCAGCACCCCGGTCGAATCGGTGTGGGCAAGTCCGTCGAATGTCGATGCGAGTAGTCAGCAGGAAAAAAAGCTGGCGCAGATTCTCGGCATGAAACTGGGCGAAGTGCAGAGTCGTCTGTCCGATACTTCGCGCGATTTTGTCTATCTAAAGCGGCTGCTGCCGCCTGACCAGGTGGAAAAAGTAATGAATCTGCACCTGCCCGGGATTTCGTTGCAACGCGAATATCGCCGGTATTATCCGGACGCGGATGAGACCGCCCAGACGCTGGGCTTTACCGGTCTGGACGATACCGGCCAAGAAGGAATGGAATTGGCCTTGCAATCACAACTTGCCGGAAAGCCGGGCAGCCAGCGCGTGATCAAGGATAACCACGGATATATTGTCCAGGATGCCGGCAGTCTCAATCCGCCCAAGCCGGGCAACGATATTGCACTCAGCCTGAACAGCAATTTGCAGCATATTGCCTATCGCGAGCTGGGAAATGCGGTTCGGGCGCACCAGGCCAAGTCGGGCGCGGTCGTGATACTCGATTCGCGCACCGGCGAAGTGCTGGCGCTAGCGAACTACCCCAGCTATAACCCGAACAATCGCGGCAATACCAGCAGCGAAGCAATGCGCAACCGCGCCATTACCGATGAGTTCGAGCCGGGTTCGACGCTGAAGCCGTTTACCATTGCGACAGCGCTCGAAACCGGCATCGTGACCCCGGGTACCCTGATCAATACCGAACATGGCGTGTACCGGATTGGCAACAGAATAATCCATGATGCCGAACCCGAGTCTGTATTGACCGTGGCGCAAGTGATCCAGAAATCCAGCAATATCGGTGCCGCCAAGATCGCATTGTCGATGAAACCCGAAATGATGTGGCAGGGACTGTCGGACAGCGGGTTCGGCCAACATACCGGCAGCAACTTTCCGGGGGAGGCACTGGGAATGTTGCACGACCCGAAGACCTGGCGCCCCATCGAGCAGGCGACGATGGCCTATGGGCACGGCGTCTCGGTAAACCTGCTGCAACTTGCGCGGGGTTATACCATTTTTGCCAACGACGGCGTATTGGAGCCGATTTCACTGCTCAAGCTGAATGCCCCGCCGGTGGGAAGAAAGATATTTTCGGATCATACCGTGAACGAAATACGCAGCATGCTTGAAATGGTGGTCAAGCCGGGTGGTACCGCGCCGCTGGCGCAAGTGGCCGGTTACCAGGTGGCGGGCAAGACCGGTACCGCGCACAAGTTGAAAAATGGACGTTACGTCAACCACTATATCGCCTCATTCGTGGGGTTTGCGCCGGCATCGAACCCGCGTCTGGTCGTGGCGGTCCTGATAAATGATCCGAGCGGCGCCGATTATTACGGCGGAGAAGTTGCCGCACCGGTGTTCAGCAAGGTAACCGGGGCGGCATTGCATGCGCTTAATGTGCCCAACGATGCGCCGATGGACAACGTCATTGCCCCGCCCCCGGGTATCGTGAAGGAGGAAGTATGAGTGCTTCCCCCCATCAGTGGGCTGTCGAACAGATGGCGGTGCTGAATGTCCCGGTGACGCGCCTGGTGACAGACAGCCGCGCGATACAGCGCGGCGATACCTTCGTCGCCTATCCCGGCGAAAAATCAGATGGGCGGCAGTTCATCGCGAACGCGATCCGGAACGGCGCGAACGCGGTGATCTATGAAACGCTGCTGTCCGGTCACCCGGGGGACGCGCACCATTTCGCATGGAACGAGGCGTGGCAAGTGCCCCGTCTGGGCGTGGCCGATTTGCGCCACCGCGCCGGCTGGCTGGCCGATGCGGTATATGGCATGCCCTCTGAAAAACTGTGGATGGTGGGCATCACGGGAACCAATGGCAAGACCTCGGTCAGCCACTGGATCGCGCATGCGTTAAGCGCAGCCGGGAAGCGCTGCGCGGTGATCGGCACGCTTGGGAATGGTTTTATCGGGGGCAACGGCCAGGACGCCGGGCTGAAACCGACCGCAAACACCACGCCGGACGCGGTCCGCGTGCATGGACTGCTGGCCGACTATCTGCGCGAGGGTGCGCAATCCGTCGCAATGGAAGTGTCATCGCATGCGCTGTCCCAGGGGCGGGTGAATGGGGTGCGCTTCGATGTCGCAATGCTCACCAACCTGAGCCGCGATCATCTCGATTACCACGGCGACATGCAAAGCTATGCGGCAGCCAAGCGCAAGCTGTTCGACTGGCAGCAGCTCGGATTCGTGGTGCTGAACCTCGACGATGATTACGGCATTGAACTGGCCGAGTCGCTGTCCCTGCAAGAGGGACGCCGGGGGGTGCCCGGCGGCTCTGCCGCCACCCTTGCGCAGCAGGATGCCGATGCGGAAGTGGTCGCATACGGCCTGAGCGACGGCGCGTTGCGGCTCGCCGAGCGGCTGGGATTGCGCATGGTCTACGGCAACCTGCTGGAAATGTCCGGACAGGGGCTGAAACTTGCCGTGCACTCCAGCTGGGGTGCGGCGCAGCTCGACAGCGCGCTGATCGGGCGGTTCAACGCGGCGAATCTGCTCGGATCGCTTGCGGTATTGCTGGTGAGCGGGGTCACATTGAACGATGCGGTGGCGGCGCTGGGCAGGGTGCAGCCGGTGCGGGGGCGCATGCAGCGCCTCGGCGACGCGCAACAGCCGACGGTGGTCGTGGATTACGCGCACACCCCGGACGCGCTCGAAAAAGTGCTGCTTGCATTGCGCGAAATCAGCATCGCATCGGGCGGCAGACTGCTTTGCGTATTCGGCTGCGGAGGCGACCGGGATCGCGGCAAACGGGCGATGATGGGCACGGTGGCCGAGAAATATTCGGATTTGTGCATCGTCACATCGGACAATCCGCGCAGCGAAAATCCGGATCAAATCATCGCGGAAATCGTCGGTGGAATGAGCGGAAAAAACCACCAGATCATCGTCGACCGCACCGCGGCGATACAAAGTGCAATACGACGGGTGCGGTGCGGCGATACGGTACTGATTGCCGGGAAAGGGCACGAAGATTACCAGGAGATCAACGGCGTAAAGCACCCGTTCAACGACGTGTCGGTAGCGCGGCAGGCATTGCAATCAAGCCATGCTTTGCCGCAGGCGCACGGAAAGCCGGGGGGTGGGCAATGATGCTGCTGTCGCAAGTCGCGCAGGCAACCGGTGGAACGCTGGTCCCGTTGGCAGGAACCCTGGGCAGTAATGTGTTTATCAACGGAGTATCCAGCGACAGCCGAAAAATCGTGAATGGCGATCTGTTTGTTGCGTTACGCGGCGAGCATTTCGACGGCTACCTCTTTGTCGCAATGGCCGCGCAGGCGGGAGCGGTCGCTGCGCTGGTCAATGCAGACAGCTTTCAAGGTACAAGAGGAAAGGAGCAAGAGGAAAGTCTGGCTCAGGGCATTCCGCTGGTGCTGGTGGACGATACGCAGTTGGCGCTGGGACACCTGGCCGCATGGTGGCGCAGGCAGTTCGATATTCCGGTGGTGGCGATCACCGGCAGCAACGGCAAGACCACGGTGAAAGAAATGCTCGCCAGCATTCTCCGTGTGGCGGCAGGCAGTGCGGATGCGGTGCTCGCGACCCGGGGTAACCTGAACAACAATATCGGTATGCCGCTCACCCTGTTGCAAATGAATGCGGCGCATCAGTATGCCGTGATCGAAATGGGCATGAATCATCCGGGCGAAATCGACTATCTGACCCGGATTGCGGTGCCCGATGTCGCGCTGATCAACAATGCCAGCGGTGCCCATCTCGAAGGACTGGGATCGGTGGAAGCGGTGGCGCGTGCCAAGGGCGAGATATTCACGGGACTGCGCCATCATGGAACCGCGGTGATCAATTCCGACGATCAGTACGCGGGGATTTGGCGGGCATTGGCCGGCGCACACCCATTGCTCGAATTCGGACTGAATGCCAACGCTGACATCTCCGGCACATGGCAGCCGCATGGTTATGGTGTGCGGCTGGATATCACCGCACCGCAGGGGATGTTTAGCGCGGACCTGCAGGTTCCCGGTGTGCACAATGTACTCAATGCGCTGGCAGCAACAGCTGCCGCAACCGTGCTGAACATTCCGCTGGCAACCATTGCAGAGGGGCTGGAAAAATTCACCGGTGTGCCCGGGCGCCTGCAGCTCAAGTACGCACTGCATGGCGCGAGCCTGATCGACGACACCTACAACGCCAATCCGTCCTCGATGCGTGCCGCGATCAGCGTGCTTGCGCAGGCTGGCGGCAAGCGCATTCTGGTGCTGGGAGACATGGGCGAACTGGGCGGCGAGGCGGCGGACTTTCATGCGGAGATCGGCGCGGAAGCGCGCCGCGCCGGCATTGAAAAACTTTACGCGCTGGGCACGCTGAGCGTCAACACGGTGCGCGAATTCGGCAGCGGCGCGCTGCACTTCGGGCAGATCGAGGAGTTGCAGGATGCGCTGGAAAACGAACTGGATGCCAACACCACCGTGCTGGTAAAGGGATCGCGATTCATGAAGATGGAACGCGTGGTCGAACACTTTACGGTGCACTGAGGAGAACGCATGTTACTGGCACTGACACAATGGCTGGCTGAAGATGTACGGTTTTTCAGTGTGTTCAATTACATCACGTTTCGCGCCGTGCTGGCCGCAATGACTGCATTGTTCATCTCGTTTCTGGTGGGCCCGACGATGATACGCAAACTGACCGCATACAAGATCGGCCAGTCGGTCCGCAACGACGGCCCCCAGTCGCACCTGATCAAGGCCGGCACGCCAACCATGGGTGGCGCGCTGATCCTGACCTCGATCGCGATCACCACACTGTTGTGGGGCGATTTGCACAACCACTATGTGTGGGTGGTGCTGCTTTCGACGCTTGGTTTCGGGGTGATCGGCTGGGTGGACGATTATCGCAAAGTGGTGCATCGCAATCCAAAAGGCTTGTCGGCAAGGGCAAAGATGGGCTGGCAGTCGGTTGTCGCGCTGGTGGTTGGTGTTTACCTGTGGAAAACCGCCAGCCTTCCCGCGAACACCGAATTGATCGTACCGTTCCTGAAATTCTTAGTGTTTCCGCTTCCGGCATTCATGTTCATCGCGCTGACTTATCTGGTCATTGTCGGCAGCAGCAATGCGGTGAATCTGACCGATGGCCTGGATGGCCTGGCCATCATGCCGACGGTGATGGTGAGTGGCGCGCTCGGGATATTCGCTTATGTGGCCGGGAATGCGGTGTTCTCAAAGTATCTCGGTATTCCCTATATCCCCGGTGCGGGGGAACTGGCGGTGTTCTGCGGTGCAATCTCCGGCGCCGGTTTGGCCTTCCTGTGGTTCAACGCCTATCCCGCCGAGGTGTTCATGGGGGATGTCGGCGCGCTGGCCCTCGGTGCGGCACTGGGTACGGTGGCGGTGATCGTTCGCCAGGAACTGGTGCTGTTCATCATGGGCGGTGTGTTCGTGGTCGAGGCGGTGTCGGTGATGATCCAGGTGGCCTCGTTCAAGCTGACCGGCAAGCGCGTGTTCCGCATGGCGCCGCTGCATCACCACTACGAACTGAAGGGCTGGAAAGAAACGCAAGTGGTCGTGCGCTTCTGGATCATAACGATGCTGCTGGTATTGATGGGTCTGGCGACCCTCAAGTTGAGATGATCGTGGAGAACCAGATGAAGAAGTGCGGCACGCAAGCGTTGGGGGAGACTCATGTTCGCGCAGCGAACGTTACGGCGACACCAAACGCTTCCGTGCGCTTCTGGATCATAACGATGCTGCTGGTGTTGATGGGTCTGGCGACCCTGAAGTTGAGGTGAGCAACTGAGATGACGATACTAAAGGACAAATCGGTGCTGGTGTTGGGTCTCGGTGAGACCGGCCTGTCCATGCTGCGCTATCTGGGTGCGCAGGGTGCGCGCCTGCGCGCGGCGGACAGCCGCGGCATTCCGCCCGGTTTGGCCGAAGCAAAAAAATATGTGGCGGAGTCGCTCATCCATTGTGGTCCATTCGGCGACGAATTGTTCACCGGCGTCGAGCTGATCGCGATCAGTCCCGGCGTGCCGCTGCGCGATCCTGCAGTGGCGCGCGCCGTCGCGTCGGGCATTCCGGTGCTGGGCGATATCGAGCTGTTCGCACAATCACTGCCGAAAGACCATCATCGCCCGCGCGTCCTGGCGATTACCGGATCGAACGGAAAAACGACCGTCACCAGCATGGTCGAACATCTGTGCAGGGCGGCGGGCAAGGACGTGGTGGCGGCAGGCAATATCTCTCCAGCGGTGCTTGATGTCGTGCTGCAACGCGGCGTGAACCAGCCCCGGGTATGGGTGCTGGAATTGTCCAGCTTCCAGCTGGAAACCACGTACAGTTTAAGTGCTGATGCGGCGACCGTGCTGAATGTCAGCGAGGATCATCTCGACCGCTATGCCGACCTCGCCGAATACAGCGACGCCAAGGCGCGCATCTTCGCGGGGTGCGGCGTGCAGGTGCTGAACCGTGACGATGCGCGCTGCATGGGTATGGCCCGCAAGGATGGCAAAACCGCCACGTTCGGTTTGAGCGAGCCGGGCTCGGCGGACGATTTCGGGATAGAGAGCTCGGGCGGGGATATCTGGCTCAAGCAGGGCGAGCAACGCCTGCTCAAGGCCGGCGAGATGCAGGTGGCCGGGTTGCACAATGTCGCCAATGCGCTGGCCGCTATTGCGCTGTGCCGCGCGATCGATGTTCCGATGCCCGCCTTGACCGATGCGTTGCGCAGTTTCAAGGGTTTGCCGCACCGCGTTGAACGCGTGGCCGAGCTGGGCGGCATCACTTATTACGACGATTCAAAAGGCACCAATGTCGGCGCGACCATTGCCGCGCTGCAGGGATTGGGGCGCAAGGCGGTGTTGATTGCCGGAGGCGAGGGCAAGGGGCAGGATTTTGCGCCGCTCAATCCGGTCGTGTCGCAGCATGCGCGGGCGGTGGTGCTGATCGGGCGTGATGCGCCAATAATCGCGGCCGCGCTGGCCGGGTGCGGTATCAAAGTGGCGCATGCGGAAGACATGGGCGATGCGGTGCACCAGGCAGCCCGCCTTGCGCAAAGCGGTGATGCGGTGCTGTTGTCGCCGGCCTGCGCCAGCTTCGACATGTTCCGCAACTATCGGCACCGCGCTGAGGTGTTTGTGCAGGCGGTGCACGAGCTGGGCAAGGAGTGCGCATGGCATCACTAGCCTCCAGATTGAATATGTTCAGGCCGGGCAAGTCATTGCCCGACAAGCCCGGCGAGAAGCCGGCAACCCGGGGTGTGCACCCGCGCCCATTTGCGGTCAAAACGCGCACCCCGCCGCCACAGGCGCGCTTCGACGAATTGCTGATCTGGGTATTGATAGCGCTGCTGGCACTGGGTTTGGTGATGGTCTATTCGGCCTCGATCGCCACGGCCGAGGCCAGCAAATTCACCGGCCATGAGCCCGCATATTACCTGTTGCGGGATGGCGTGTTCATAACGACGGGACTGGTCCTCGGGTTGCTGGTGTTTCAGGTGCCGGTGCAGATTTGGCAGGCCTATGCGCCCTGGCTGTTCCTGATCGGCACTGCATTGCTGGTGCTGGTGCTGGTCCCGGGCCTCGGCCGCGAGGTGAACGGCAGCCGCCGCTGGTTATCGCTGTTCATCATCAATTTGCAGCCGTCGGAATTGATGAAACTGTTTGCGGTGCTGTATGCCGCCGATTACACGGTGCGCAAGGGCAAGGTGGGACACCTGTTCAGGAAGGCATTCGTTCCGATGCTGGTGGTGATGGTGTTGATCGGAGCATTGCTGCTCCAGGAACCCGACATGGGCGCGTTTGTGGTGATCTGCGTGATCGCGTTGGCCACGCTATGGTTGGGCGGCTTCAACCTGAAAGTGTTCGCGGCGCTGCTGCTGGCGCTGCCGCTGGCGTTTGGCGCCCTGATATTTTCCGCCCCGTACCGGATGCATCGCCTGATCGGCTTCATGGATCCATGGTCCGATCCGTTTGGGCGCGGCTATCAATTGAGTCATGCGCTGATCGCGTTCGGGCGCGGTGAATGGCTGGGTGTCGGGTTGGGCGGAAGCGTGGAAAAGCTGTTCTACCTGCCGGAAGCGCATACCGATTTTCTGATGGCGGTGATTGCCGAGGAATTGGGATTGGTTGGGGTCGCGGCGGTTATCGCGCTGTTCGCGTTGCTGGTCATGCGCTCGTTCAGGATCGGACGCGATGCCGCATTTTTCGAGCGAAATTTTTCGGCACTCGTTGCCCAGGGTATCGGTGTATGGATTGGTGTGCAGGCAATCATCAATATCGGCGTGAACATGGGCGTGCTGCCGACCAAGGGATTGACCCTGCCGTTCCTGAGTTTCGGCGGCAGCGGCATCGTGGTGAATTGCGTCGCGGCAGCGTTGCTGCTGCGGGTTGATTATGAAAATCGTCGAATTGCGCGAGGATTACCAGTATGAGTGTTAATCATCTCGAATTGGTATGCGGAGCATCAAGCCAGGAAATTCGACGATTTCGGTGGAGGCTCATATTCGCGAAGCGAATGTTATGCCGGAACCAAAACAGGCGCATAGCACGGGGGTTGCCGGTATGAACACCCGCAAGGAGTACGCCGGTGGGTACCCGGAGGCTTCGCCTCCACCCATCCGCAGCCGCTCAATACTCATTATGGCAGGCGGAACCGGTGGCCACATTTTTGGTTACGACGTAACGCGCGCTGCGCGCGCATTAGTCTCCGCCGAAAACGTGGCCGAAATGGAGGTGCCTCATGTCTAGGTCAATCCTGATCATGGCCGGTGGAACCGGTGGCCACATTTTTCCGGCACTGGCCGTGGCCGATATCCTGCGCGCACAAGGCTGGAAGGTGACCTGGCTTGGCGCGCCCAACAGCATGGAAGCAGAATTGATTCCCAGGCATAAATATGAAATGGCCTGGGTGCGGTTTTCCGGCGTGCGCGGCAAGGGCGTGCTGCGCCTGTTGCGGTTGCCTTTCGATCTGCTGGTCGCGATGTGGCAGAGCGGCGCCGCGATATTGCGCCATCGTCCCGATGTGGTGCTGGGCATGGGTGGCTATATCACCGTTCCGGGCGGGATCGTCGCAGCGTTGCTGAGACGGCCACTGGTGATACACGAACAGAATTCCATCGCCGGCCTGGGCAACAAGGTGCTGGCGCGCTTTGCGCAAAAAGTGCTGAGCGGATTCCCCGATGTGTTGCCGCGAGCGATATGGTGCGGCAATCCGGTGCGCAAGGATATTGCCGCGCTGCCCGAGCCGCAGCAGCGTTATGCCGCACGCAGCGGCAGGCTGAATGTGCTGGTGGTGGGCGGCAGTCTGGGCGCGAAAGCGATCAACGAGGCACTGCCGCGGGCGCTGGCACTGCTGCCGCAGAATGATCGTCCGAACGTGCTGCATCAGACCGGCAAGCAGCATTTCGAGGCGGTGAAGCGGGCCTACCAACAAGCCGGTGTGCAAGCCGACATCAAGCCGTTCATGGACGAGATGGCCAAACATTACGGCAATGCCGATCTGGTGATCTGCCGCGCCGGCGCATTGACGGTCGCGGAACTGGCCGCTGCCGGTGTGGCAAGCATCTTGATTCCGTTCCCGTTTGCGGTAGACGATCACCAGACCCGCAACGCGCAGTTTTTGAGCAAGCGCGGTGCCGCGGCGTTGCTGCCGCAGGGCGAGTTGAGCGCGGAAAAGCTGGCGCAGTTGCTGCGGGATTTCGGGAATAAAGAACAAGGCCGCGAAAAATTATTGGCGATGGCGCAGCACGCGCGCGGATTGGCCAAGGCAGATGCGGCACTGGCAGTGGCCGCAATATGCGGGGAGCTGGCGGGATGAAACACAAAGTCAAACATCTTCATTTTGTGGGTATCGGCGGTGCCGGCATGAGCGGCATCGCCGAGGTGCTGCTCAATCTCGGATTTCAGGTAAGCGGGTCGGATATCGGCAAGAACGTGGCAACGCGACGCCTCAAGCAGCTGGGGGCGACGGTGTATCTGGGGCATGCCGAGCAGAACCTGACGGATGCGGATGTGGTGGTTATTTCAACAGCAGTGGGCAATGACAATCCCGAAGTACTGGCGGCGCGCGCCCGGCGCATTCCGGTGGTGCCGCGCGCGATGATGCTGACCGAACTGATGCGTTTGCGCCAGGGGATCGCGGTGGCCGGCACCCATGGCAAAACCACCACCACTTCGCTGACCGCCAGTGTGCTGGCCAGGGGCGGATTCGATCCGACCTTCGTGATCGGCGGAAAACTGAACAGCAGCGGCAGCAATGCCAAGCTCGGTACCGGCGAGTTCATCGTGGTCGAGGCCGATGAATCGGACGCTTCGTTTTTGCATCTGCAACCGATCATCGCGGTAATCACCAATATCGATGCCGACCATATGGAAACCTATGGCCACGATTTTGCAAAGCTCAAGCAGGCGTTCGTCGATTTCGTCGAGCACCTGCCGTTCTACGGCAGGGCGATGCTGTGCCTGGATGACGCCAACGTGCGCGAAATCCTGCCGCGCATCAGCAAGCCGGTGACGACTTACGGCCTGAGCGAGGGTGCGCAGATCCGCGCCGTCGATGTGCGCCATCAGGGCGGCCAGATGCGCTTTACCGCGCAATGCCGCCACAACGGAAATCCCAGGGACCTGGATATCACGCTCAATCTGGCGGGTATCCATAACGTGCTGAACTCGCTCGCCGCGATCGCCATCGCGCTGGAAGTCGGCGTGGCGGATGAGGCCATCGTGGCGGCACTGGCCGAATTCGAGGGTGTCGGCAGGCGCTTTCAGCGTTACGGTGAAATAGCATTACCGGAGAATGGCGGAAGCTTCACGCTGATCGATGACTACGGGCACCATCCCGCGGAAATGCGCGCCACACTGGAGGCGGTGCGCGGTGCGTTTGCCGGCCGACGACTGGTGCTCGCGTTCCAGCCGCATCGTTACACGCGCACGCGCGATCTGTTCGAGGATTTTGTAAAGGTGCTATGCGGGGTGGACGCGCTGGTGTTGGCGGAAGTCTATGCGGCAGGCGAGCCGCCCATCGTCGGCGCAGACGGACGCGCGCTGATGCATGCCCTGCGTGTGGCGGGGCAGAGCGAAGCGGTGTTTGTCGAAGATATAGAGCAGATGCCGCAGGCGATCATGCAGATGGCTCGCGATGGTGATGTGGTCATCACCATGGGGGCGGGCTCGATCGGCGGCGTGCCGAACAGATTGTCGGGCAACAGCGACGCCGAGGCGACCGGGAAATTACCGGCCATGCAGGCAAAGCACCCGGGTGAGTTATGAACATGATAGAGCTGACAAATCTTGCCAACACACCATTGCGCGGCGCACTCAAGCTCAACGTGCCGATGAGCAAGTACACCAGTTGGCGCGCGGGTGGCACAGCCGAGCGGCTGTTCCAGCCCGCCGATCTGGACGACCTGCTGGTGTTCCTGCGCGGCCTGCCGGCCGACGAGCCGCTGTATGCGGTGGGCCTGGGCAGCAATCTGCTGGTACGGGACGGCGGATTGCGCGGCACGGTTTTGATGCTGCACGGAACACTGGGCGGATTGCACCTTGAACTGGATGGCAGTATCTATGCCGAAGCCGGTGTGCCGGGCGCGAAACTGGCGCGCTTTGCTGCACTGCACAATATGCAGGGCGCGGAATTCTTTGCCGGTATTCCCGGTTCCTTGGGCGGCATGCTGGCGATGAACGCGGGTTGTTACGGAAGTGAAACCTGGGAAAGAGTGCTGCGTGTACAAACCGTGAACCGATATGGCGTGGTGCACATACGCACGGCAGCCGATTATGAGATCGGTTACCGGCATGTGATGAGAATCAAGACACAAGAGTCCAATCCTGCATCTTGCGCCTTGCCTGCTCAATCTGGCTTGCCGGAATTCTTTATCGCAGCCTGGCTGCAATTTCCGAGGGGTGACGGCGAGTCGGCGCGACAGGGTATCAAGGCCCTGCTCGGCAAGCGCATCGCGACCCAGCCGCTCAACAAACCGAATGCCGGCTCGGTGTTTCGCAATCCGCCCGGGGATCACGCGGCGCGATTGATCGAACAATGCGGATTGAAAGGCAGGCAAATCGGCGGCGCACAGGTTTCGCAGAAGCACGCCAATTTCATCGTGAATACCGGGGCGGCAACGGCTGCTGATATCGAGAATCTGATCCTGGAAGTGCAGGCAGCGGTAGAGAATCAGACCGGCATCAAGTTGCATCAGGAAGTCCGAATTATTGGGGAAAACCATGACTAGCCACATAACCAGCGAATTGGCCTGCGTCTGTTGGCGGCATAGTCGAATGGCTATAACCAACCACTTTGCAACCGTCTTCTGGTTGCTTAGTGGGGTGGCTAGTTGTTTTATCAGTCGTTTTATCAGTGGCTTCATCAGAGATCACAGAGAGGGTGCGCAGGTTTTCTCGGTGCGCTCTGTGATTTGTGTGGCGGGATTGGATTTATAAATGGATCAAATGCAAAATTTTGGAAAGGTGGCGGTGCTGTTCGGCGGCAAATCCGCCGAGCGCGAGGTGTCGCTGAAAAGCGGCGCCGCGGTGCTGGCCGCATTGGTGCGCAGCGGCGTGGATGCCCATCCGTTCGATCCCGCCGTGCAGAACCTGCAGGGGCTGGCTGACGATGGTTTTGAGCGCGCCTTCATCGCGCTGCACGGACGTTACGGGGAGGATGGCACGGTGCAGGGCGCGCTGGAATTGCTGGGTATCCCCTATACCGGCAGCGGGGTGATGGCATCGGCATTGGGCATGGACAAGTGGCGCAGCAAGCTGGTGTGGCAGGCGGGCGGCCTGCCGATACCGGACTACGCGCTGCTCGATGAACACAGCGACTGGGGCAGTGTCGCGCAACAGCTGGGTTTGCCGCTGTTTGTGAAACCGGATAACGAGGGTTCCAGTGTCGGCATCAGCAAGGTCAAATCGGCCGCGGAATTACTTGCCGCCTACCGGGAAGCAGCCAGGCACGATCGGCTGGTGCTGGCGGAACGCTATATCGGCGGCGGCGAATATACCGTTGCGATTCTTGGCGACCGGGCACTGCCGGTAATCAAGATCGAGCCCGCAAACGAATTTTATGACTACGAGGCGAAATATCTGAGCGACGAGACACGCTACCTGTGCCCAAGCGGGCTGAGCGCGGAACGGGAAGCCGGGATGCAGGAGCTGGCCAAACGGGCATTTGCGCTGATCGGCGGGCAGGGCTGGGGACGTGTTGATTTTCTGGCAGACGATAACGGCGTAGCGTATTTGCTCGAGGCGAATACCTCGCCGGGCATGACCGACCACAGCCTGGTGCCGATGGCAGCGCGCCAGGACGGGATGAGTTTCGAACAGCTGGTGCTGCGCATACTGGAGTTGGCCCATGTGGGATAACGCGCCACTGCTGCGCAACATTGCCAACTGGCTGTTCGGTTTCAGTGTGTGCGCGCTGCTGTACGGCACGATCTATTACGTGACGCATCTGCCGGGATTGTTTCCGCTGCACAGCGTACGTTTGATGGTCAAGCCGCAGCGGGTAGATGCAGGGGAAGTGTTGCAGGTGGTGCGCAACGAGGTGGACGGAAACTTTTTTACCGTGAACATCAGGCAGCTAAGGCAGTCATTGGAAAAGGTGCCATGGGTGCGCGGCGTCGACATACGCCGTGACTTTCCATCCAGTCTGGAAGTGCAGATCGAAGAACACCAGGCGCTGGCGCACTGGAACAATAGCGCGCTGGTGAATCGGCAAGGCGAGGTCTTTGCGGCACAGAGCAAACAGGTGCTGCCGGGATTCATCGGGCCGGACGATTCGGCTGCCGAGGTAACGCAGTACTACGCGCAGTTTGAACAGCAGCTTGCCGGACTGGATTTGCAGGTTGAACAGATCGTGTTGACGCCGCGTCATGCATGGCAGCTGCATCTGAGCAATGGCATGGTACTGGAACTGGGGCGCGAGGATGTGCAGCAAAGGCTGGCGAGGTTCGTGAAGGTTTACCCATACAGCCTGGCGGCAGTACAGCACCGGGTGAAGTATGTGGATTTGCGCTATCGCAACGGATTTGCGGTGGGTGGGCTGGGCAAACAAGGTTGATAGGCGGCAGCGGGGAACAAATGATGAGCAGAAACAGGGAAATTAAAAATTTGGTGGTCGGGCTGGACATCGGCACGTCCAAGATCGTGGTCATCGTCGGCGAGGCCAAGCCGGACGGCATGCTGGAAGTGATCGGTATGGGCATGCATCCGTCGTCCGGGATGAAGAAGGGCATGGTGGTCAACATCGAAGCCACGGTGGGCGCGATCCAGCGCGCGCTGGAGGAAGCCGAACTGATGGCCGATTGCAAAATTACCGAGGTCTATACCGGCATCGCGGGCAGCCATATTCGCAGCATCAATTCCCGCGGCATGGTGAAGATCAAGGAGAAAGAGGTTATTGCCGCCGACATCGAGCGTGTGATCGAGACAGCCAGTTCGATAAGCCTGCCGGGTGACCAGCAGATACTGCACATCCTCGAGCAGGAATTCAGCATCGACGGGCAGGACGGCATCCGCAAGCCGCTGGGCATGAGCGGGATGCGCCTGGACGTCGAGGTGCATATCGTCAGCGGAGCGGTCGCTGCGGTGCAGAACATCATGAAGTGCATACACCGCTGCGGTCTGGAAGTAAACGAGTTGATCCTGCAGCCGCTGGCATCGAGCAAGGCCGTGTTGGCTGACGATGAAATGGAGCTGGGTGTGTGCCTGGTCGACATCGGCGGCGGCACCACCGATATCGCGGTGTTCACCGGCGGCGCGATCCGCCATACCGCGGTGATCCCGATTGCCGGCGACCAGATAACCAACGATATCGCGATGGCATTGCGCACCCCGACACAGGATGCCGAAGACATCAAGGTCAAACATGGCTGCGCGTTGCGCCAGTTGGCCGATGGCGGCGCGATCGAGGTGCCCGGCGTGGGCGAGCGCGGGCCGCGCATGTTGTCGCGCCAGACCCTGGCGGAGGTGATCGAGCCGCGCGTCGAGGAACTGTATTCGCTGGTTCAGCAGGAATTGCGCCGCAGCGGGTTCGAGGAATTGCTGTCGTCCGGCATCGTGATTACCGGCGGCAGCAGCGCGATGCAGGGCATGGTCGAGCTGGGCGAGGAAATCTTCCATCTGCCGGTGCGCCTGGGTATCCCGAAATACATCGGCGGCTTGTCGGACGTG